>CAXUOL010000104.1:0-13582 GCA_964252435.1 uncultured Nostoc sp. | reverse complement strand
TAATTCCGACAGTACGCAAATTCGCCTTGCGGGTAGGTTGGGCTGACCAACCCAATGCACGGCGACTCAACCGAGAACCTTTACCCAATGCAGGGGGGCTGGCTATCTACGCGGGCGTGATTGCCGCGTTGGTATTAGCTAGCCTTTTACGACCGATCGAACTCCAAAATGTATTGGCTCAGGTACTCACTATTCTGTTGGGGGGTTCGATATTAGTTCTTGTGGGCTTTATCGACGATCAGTTCGGCTTACCGCCCTCTGTGCGATTGTGGGCGCAAATTGTCACGGCACTTTTGCTGGTAGCTAATGGCATCAGCGTCAAAGTCCTGTTTGGCACTCCCATTGACTCGCTTCTGTCCATGTTGCTAACAGTACTATGGGTAGTAGGGATTACCAACGCCATCAACTTGATGGATGGTATGGATGGACTGGCAGGAGGAATTAGCTTTATTACCGCTATGAGTTTGTTGGGCGTTGCAGCCCAATTTAACAATCGTGCCGCGGCAATCTTAGTACTTGCAGCTTTGGGAGGTGCTGCACTAGGATTTTTGCGCCATAATTTCCATCCGTCACGAATTATTATGGGTGATGCCGGAGCATACTTTTTCGGCTATGTCCTGGCGGCAACTAGTATTTTAGGCAAATTGCAACAAAACACAGTTTATGCACTAATTCCCACGGTTTTATTTCTGTTGTTACCGGTGCTAGACACCACTCAAGTATTTGTGCGGCGGCTACTAGCAGGAAATAACCCTCTCAGTACTCCTGGCAAAGACCACCTGCACCACCGCTTACTTGCTTGGGGACTCTCCCAGCGCCATGCTGCGTTCACGCTTTGGTCAATTACCTTAGTTTTCAACTTGCTGGCGATGAGAATACAAGGTATGAGTTTGGCTGTGATGCTGACAACCGCCAGTAGTATTATCCTGCTTTTGGGTTTTACTGTCTGGCAAAGGATACGCCAACAGCCTTAGTTACTGGTAGGGTGAGCATTGCAGTGCTAGCCCTACTATGTTTATTCAGTCCACCAAAAATTCAAGCTTGAGTTAAATTGTCTTGCAACCAAGCAACTAAATCTCCTTCTGTGGAAAAATCTAACAGTGCTTCGGCTAGATTTTCAAGCTGTTCAATAGATAACTGACTGATGCGCTCTGACAATTGCGGACTCAAATTACCAATGCGTCGTCGCAGCAGACGCATGACTACCTCTAGAGTCTGTTTTTGCCTGACTTCATTACGGACTTCTTCAATGATGTCATCACGGACTTCCTCATAAATTCTGGTAGTTTTGATATCAAAATCACCGAGTCCAAACATTTTTATCAACTCCTGACGACTGATACGCGGTAGTTTGTAAACTACAATTGTTTCTATTAAATCTAGCACTTTTTGTTGAAGTGCTTTATCGCTCAATTCTGAACGTGTCTTTGTAATCAAACTTTTGACTAATATGGGAGTTTGTTTTTTATTTACAACTACTAATTTGATAATACCAACTCCCAAGGAATATTCAGTTACTTCTGGAAGCTCGTTTAGATATAGCCTCGTTACCAATTGGCTTTCGAGTAAGACTTGATAAGGTTGTACTTGGGTTGGTTCAAGGCTGCGACGAGGGAATATAACTACTGTTCGCCAATCTGTAGTAGGTGCGTAAAGTCGTAAATACAGAAATATTTCTGAAAATAAACGAGCGTAAAATTCGTTATCTTTTTGAAATTGAACCTCCACAAAATAAATCGGCTGACTACTAGTATCAGCAACAGGAAGAAAGACTCCATCAATGCGAAATGCTGTTTGTTTCAATTCTACTGAAGCGAAATTATATGCATTTGCTTCTGATGCTTGCAGATTAATTAATTCAAAAAAAGCACTGGGAAAAGTTTGAAATAAACGATAAAAAATGGAGTCTGTTTTCATGTAGGCGAAAATGATTGTTCTAAGTTTTTTCAGTCTGTTTTTCACAATATGTTGTTGGGTGAAGCAAGGCAACACCCAACCTTTGGAACTGAAAGTAATTTTCTTACAACAGTCTCGCCGCACGATCAATGTAGTCTTTGGCTAGCCAAAGACTAAACAATCTATCCTGGTAATATCTCTGTGTTCGGTCAGGATGATGGTAAAACTGAAGGGTGGCTCGAATCATCGCCATTTGGCTATCAGTTGGTGAGCCGATTTTCCCAGATGCTGTATTCAGGATGTTCCAAATTTCATAGGGTTCTGGTAAATGTAATCCTACACCGTCCCGCATTTGGTCAATAGCTGCTTGAGGAAATGCTATCAAAGCGCGGATTAATGCTTTAGCTGTAATGTTTTTGTCGGGTGGGTTAAGCGCGATCGCATCGCCTTCACCCACCACCGAACACCAGATACAACCAGCCCAAAACTAGTTCTAAGGCAAACTTGGCGGTTTCTTGAGATTTTTGTCAGCTTCTTCCAGCATCCGACGAGTAGCATCTTGGGACATTTTTTTGGTTTCATCAATCATCACCAAAGCCACTTTTGTCAAGCCAGATGTAGTCGCCGGAGGTAGCTTATCCATACTCTCAAGGCCAACACTAGTCACGAGTAGCACCCCACTCAATACAGTGGTGGTGACATATACTTTATGGGCTAAGTCGGCTTTTTGGGTCAAGTTGGTATTCATTAATCCCTCCAATCGAAGTACGCGAATTAGTTTCTACTCACATATTCGGGGATCAATATTTCGTTTCTGTGGATCATCAATGCGGATGATCGGCAATTCTATAATAAGTTTTACTTATATACATCAAATGCAGTTATTGCAAGCTTTTCAGGATATTGTTATACAATACATTAGAAGTTTTTTGCTTCTGTTCAGAATTTGCGGATCATCGGCATTTTGATTTGGAGTTGGCATTTTGAATGTGTCAGAGTATAAACCGAAGAAGAATAAGAAAATTTATTTAATCGGTTAAAAGACCAGAATTCATATATTACATGGGGCGCTTTAGGCAATGCTTTTCGAGAAGAGAAATATCGTCCAATTGTTCTCATTGATGAAATAGATAAGGCTGATATCAATTTTCCTAATGACCTTTTACTAGAACTCGATGAAAGAAAATTTATAGTTACAGAAACGGCAGAGACAATCGAAGCAAAACAGCCGCCAATTGTGATAATTACCAGTAATAGCGAAAAAGAATTACCTGATGCTTTCTTGCGACGTTGCATTTTTTATTATTTAGATTTTCCCGAAAAAACCAGATTAATTGATATTGTTAATGCTCATTTTGCTGATTCGTTGGATATAAAATTAGTAACAGCCGCCGTTGAGCAATTTATCGAATTACGCGGTAAAGGAGCTAGCAGAAGAGATAGTAAAAAAGCTAGCACTAGTGAGTTACTAGACTTAATAAAATCACTCAATAATTATGCTACCAAAGAAATAGCAGCAGAATTACCACCAGAAGAAATTACGCCAGAAAAAATCACAGAAAAAGCTTTGGATATTATTAAAAATCTCGCCGAGAATCTTCCCCTTTTAGGAACATTGCTCAAAACCAAAAATGACCAAGATTACTATAAAAAGCAATTAAAGTGAGTCAGCAAAAACCCCCTTTGTTTGATTTATTTATGTTGATGCGAGAGGAAGCAGGCTTACCTCTGGCAATTGACGAATATTACTTACTATTGGAAGCTTTAAAAGGAGGATTTGGAATTGCTAGTCGTGAGGAATTAAAACAAATCTGTCGGCTGTTGTGGATTAAATCACAATTCTCGCCCCAAGCCGAGAGTTTTGAGGAATGTTTTGATGAGTATTTTAAAAGATATGATGAACGGCTAAAACCTGTATCTAAAAAACCAAAGCGCACTCAAGAAGATATTCCATCGTCAGAAACACCACTCGATTCTGTTGACAAAGATGAATCGGAATCTCTAGAAACGCCGCCAGACATGCCATCAAAAAGTAATTTACAAGTTCCTATTGCAATTCGAGGAAAACTGCTTCCTAAAAAATTATTTAGTAAAGATATATATCAATTAAGTGCAAGAGACTTTCCGGTAACGGAACGGCAAATTCAGCAAAGTTGGCGTTATTTGCGCCGTCCTATTCGAGAGGGAGCATTAACTGACATAGATATAGAAGCGACTATTCAACAAGTTTGTCAGCAGGGAATTTTTCTAGAACCTGTGCTGATTTCTAACCGAATTAATCGGGCAGAACTACTTTTATTGATTGATGTTTCTAACTCAATGGTTCCTTTTTATCTGCTTTCGCAGAAATTGGTTGATAATTTACAAGGTGGGCGTTTGGGTAAGGCTGATATTTATTACTTTCGTAACTGTCCCGGCGATTATTTATACTTTCATCCCCAGCGTCCGCAAGCAAAACTTATTCATGATATTGCGAAAGCTTTAGCATCACACGAAAAGCTGGAAAATCTTGTACAATTCAGTTCTTTAATGGAAAGTTATGCTGATACTGAACCATTAATTAATTCTGGTTTTCAACCTTTGCTAACTTTATCTCGTGGTTTGGATGCTAAAGCGCGAGGCGATGAGGACATGGCAGAGGCAGAATTTGAAAAGTTGCGTCAAGAATATGGCAATCGGTTAGAAGTTGAAGGAGTGAGTTTTGACATTCCTCTAACAGGTCTTGAATCAAAGTTTGAGTTTGAATTTGAAGTTGTAACTGTTAACCGTCGCGGTGAAATTATTAAATGGGACACTAAACAGGCGGAATATTTTATTGAAGATTTAGGCGATGATATCAACCTGGAAATGATGGCTATTCCTGGCGGTAAATTTATGATGGGTTCGCCGGATGGGGAAGGTGATAAAGATGAATATCCCCAGCATGAGGTAAATGTGCCACCATTTTTTATGGGTAAATATCTTGTAACTCAAGCACAATGGAAGGCAGTTGCTAAATTACCTAAAATTGAAAGTGATTTGAAAGAAAAACCATCACGTTTTTCAGGTGATGATCTACCAGTGGATTCTGTTTCATGGTATGATGCTGAAGAGTTTTGCAAGAGGTTCTCTAAAAAAACCGGACGGCAATATCGCTTACCCACTGAAGCGGAGTGGGAATACGCTTGTCGGGCAAAAACTACAACACCATTTCATTTTGGTGAGACAATTACTGGTAAACTAGCTAATTATAAAGCTAGTAAGATTTTTGCAGATGAACCTGAAGGAGAGTATCGAAGAAAAACTACATCAGTAAAAACTTTTACTCCTAATGCCTTTGGCTTATTTGATATGCACGGCAATTTGTGGGAATGGTGCGCTGATATTTGGCAGGATAATTATGAAGTAGATAATGATAATGGTTATCCAGTGCTGCGCGGTGGTTCGTGGAATGACCATCCTCTTCACTGTCGTTCTGCTAAACGTTACAGGTACTATCCCTCTAGCGACCGCAACGAATACGGTTTTCGTGTTGTGTGCGGTGCTGCAGCGAGGACTCATTAGCCCTTTACACTTTTTCCCTTTTGCCCTCTATCCTATTTTCTTTACACTTCTCAAGTGTAGCGAAGCGGAACGATCTTTTTTTTGCAAGAGCTTAGAATTAGCGTAAGTGCCGAGCTTACATTTTATAAATATATCACAAAAGGCATTTAGCCGAACAGTTGCCCAATTCTATTAGTTTTAGAGTATTAAGATTAGCCTACAGGTAAATGCGGGTATATTTGCCAAAATTCGTTGAGAATAAGGGGTTTACGATCTGTGAATAAAATGCTGTAGACGCGATGAATCGCGTCTCTACAATTGAATTTGATGAATTACGCCATGACCATGCCGCCATCGACGTTAAAGACTTGTCCGGTGATGTAGGCGGCGGCGGGGTCGGCGGCGAGGAAGCGCACCATGCCAGCGATCTCTTCAGGCTGACCGAAGCGACCGAGTGGGATGTATTTCAGAATATCTTCGGGGTTGTTGAGATCGCTAGTCATGTCGGTGGTGATGAATCCAGGGGCGACGGCGTTAACGGTGATGCCGCGAGTAGCTAGTTCTTTGGCAACGCTTTTGGTGAAGCCGATTACACCTGCTTTGGCGGCGCTGTAGTTTGACTGGCCTGGGTTGCCGATTTGCCCAGCAACGGAGGTAATGTTGATAATCCGCCCCGATCGCTGCTTCAGCATGATTTTACTGACAGCACGTGTACATAAGAAAACACCAGTTAGATTCAGGTCTATTACTGCTTGCCAATCTTCTGGCTTCAAACGCAAAAGTAGTGTGTCGCGGGTAATACCTGCGTTGTTGACCAAAATATCCACACGGCTGAACTTTTCGATAACGGCGTTAACTAGTGCGTCTACTTGATCGCTTTTAGAAACGTCTGCTTGGATTGCGATCGCCTGACCTCCCGCTGCTGTAATTTCTGTAACAACTGCCTCAGCCGCAGCACTCGAACTGGCATAATTGACAACTGCGATCGCTCCTTGTGAGGCTAATTCAATTGCGATCGCTCGGCCAATTCCTCTGGATGCACCTGTGACAATTGCAACTTTATCTTGTAATAGTGTCATTTAATGTTCCTCAATCTTAGAAATACCGCGCTAATTATCTTATGGTGATTTCGGGAACATCTGAATATTGTCTGAATAAAATCTAACTCTTGCGGGGTGACAATCTTGCTGTCATGCAGCAAATTAGATAGCTAATAGATAAAGTCATACGTCGTATTTAGATTATTGTAGAGACGACGATTCATCGCGTCTGATTATTGTAGAGACGGCGATTCATCGCGTCTCTTGCTTTAACCGAACAGTATTGGCGAATCTGCTGGTTCCAATTTTCACAAATCAAATAGGATTCCTATATAACTCGAATAACAAGAATTAACGTTTTACTATAATTAAATATAGTTATTTCTCTGTGAATGGATAAATAACTTGAAGCAATATATTCACCTGGCTGGATGACTAAAAAGTGTTGCAGCCACACCCTTTGTTGATATCACTCTCGTGAACGCCTTTATAATTATTTGGTTGGTCAGGATAGGTTTAAATACATATCTAATGTATATGCACAACTTAAAATAATATCCGTGTTTTATTATAATTATTTAATATTTTTGGCTAGCAAATGATTCTATATTAACTAATCTAATCTTTTCCCAACAAAAACCCATAAACCTATACCGATTTTATTTTCTAAGAACTACTATTGAAACAAACAATTGAAAATCGGTGTGTGTCACATGGCAACTAAAAAGCAATTTAACAGCTTTGAAGATATGCTGTCTGCTTCTGATGTACCTGTATTAGTAGATTTTTATGCTGACTGGTGCGGTCCCTGTCAGATGATGGTGCCAATTTTAGAGCAAGTCAATGCCCAACTTAAGGATCGCTTAAGGATTGTCAAAATCGACACAGAAAAATACACAGATTTGGCTACTGAGTATAAAATTGCTTCTCTTCCAACCTTAGTACTGTTTAAGCAGGGTAAGCCTGTGGAGCGGATAGAGGGAGTGATGCAAGCACCGCAGTTGGTGCAATATCTACAAACAAAGATTTAAGCTAAAACTTAGAATTTTGATTTTGGTTCTTAGAGACGCGAAATATCGCGTCTCTTTCAATAGATAGATAGGCTGATTCCCTATCCCCTGCTTGTGCTGTGCTTCTCTGCGAGACGCTTCTCTTTGCAGAGAGGCTTCTCTTTCAGAGACGCGAACGCGAACGCGCACCACGCAAATAAGTTTAAAAATCAAATCAGATTGCGATAAAACCTTAAGTAAATGTTAAGCATATTTACTTATATGTCTAGAGAAAGTAGTTTATAAATTGAGAAAACTATATTGTATAGATATAACAAAATATATTGACAAGTGAAACCATATATGAATAACAAGCGGCAAAGACCTGATAAAGCCTATATTTGGGTAAATATTGATTTTGATAAGGTTAAATATAGAATAGATGCGGTGACTTGCCAGATTGAGCGGGTTATACAAAAGCACCACCTTTCAAATCAAACTGGTAAATCAGGCAAAAGAAATAATTAGGTTATCTGTGAATAAATAATGGGATGGCTATTTGGAGGTCTTGTTAAACAATTTGAGGGTGCAGCTAAGGAGGTTGTGAGAGAGAGTAGCAAAGAATAGCTAACTTGTTTGATGACAGACTTTACCTGTTTGATAATATTTTTGATACGTCAGCCACCATTGGTGTCAACTTAAGGTTAAAGCTAGTCTAGAAAAAGCTTTTAGCAGATGGTCTTGTTATCTCGTTCCCAGTCGGAGACTGGGAATGCCCCTCATTGAGGCTCCGCCTCCCTAACTTGCGGCAGAGACGCCAGGAGTAGCATTTCCAGCCTCTTGCTGAAAACGAGATTTTAAAAGGATTTTGGCTTAAGTTGACACCAATGGTCAGCCACTCCCTACTCCCAATCTCTTAAAATGTAAAAGTAGTTCGAAGTACACCTACAGTCGTAGTCTCATTGTTGCTGTTACCTTCTGGGTTAAAGAGAATAAACGCACCAGGGGTAATGCTGATATTATCGCTAACTTGAAGACGGTAATAGGCTTCTAAATGGTAAGGAGTCGCCCGATTGTCGCCTGTGGGTGTAAGTTGAGCAGAACCACCGCTATCACTACGGTAAAGCGGCTGACCAAAAAGAATCCCGGCAGTGTTTCCTGACTTGAATAAATCTCTGAAGTGAACTCCCGCCATCCAACTTGTAAAGGTGGTGGAAGCATCCACGCTATTGGAAGCAGCATCAACAAATATTGCTGCACCGTAGCCAGATAATGCTATTTTAGGAGACAATCGCCATGTTACCGTACCGCCAACAGAGTTGAGTGTGAGCGGTGTTCCAGCCGCAACCCCTGCTAAAGCACCGATATCACTACTAACTAATCCTGTAGCCAAAATATTGATTTCGTGATAACTGTGGGCATAGTTTAAACCAATATCTAAAGCCGGACTTGGCTTGAAGGTTAACTGTGTGGCAATAATACTACTACCACTAAATAAACCTGCTCCCAAAGGTGTAGTAGAAACTCCTGGTAGTGCCTCAGTCGCAGATTTTTCGGGTAAATTGGCATTTACACTGCCGTATAAAGCTCTTAAATCAAAATTTGGCGAAATATTAAAAATAAATCCCGCCGCTGATGCTAAACCAGTACCCGAAGTCCCACCAGAAACCCGTAGCACAGGATTCAAGCCGGCAAAACGAGAAATTGACTCTTGTCCTTCACCATAAAAAGGCGTGATTACCGGGAAAGCATCTGATGTCTCTGCCGCAGTTCCTGCAAACAAGGTTAATTTATTAGCGACGGGAAAGACATACAGCAATTTGTAAAGCTGAATACTGTTTGCGCCAACACTCGACAAAGTATTGACATTTAACCCCGGAAATTGCGGCTCAAAACTGGTACGAGCGCTACTTGCACTTAAAAGTGGCGCAGCTAATCCTAAACTTTGTTGCAGGCTACCCTGTCCATCGGCTCCACCCAAAAAGTTATAGGCTTGCAATCCAGTAATTAATGAATCTTTACCAGTAAAGCTAGTGGTGAGATTTAACCGCACTCTATTGACTAGGATAATGTTCGGGTCACTCTGATTAGGAGCGCCACCGCTAGCACCAACACCAGCAATAATTACCTCACCATTGAGTTTGGTCGTAGTAGAAAACTGATTTGCTTCTAGTTCTGCTGTGCGAGCTTCTACAGCATCTACTCGACCCCGCAATGTTGCCAATTCCGCCGCAAATTGTTCTTGTAGTTTCTGCAACGTGGCTAAATCTTCTTTCTTGACCAAATCACCAGTTGCAGTCGCAATCAGTTCGTTGATTCGCTCTAAACAAGCATTTAAGCCAGCAGCAAATTCATAGCGAGTCATCGCCCGATTACCGCGATAGGTTTGATTGGGATAACCTGCGATACAACCATAGCGCTCGACTAAAGATTGGAGTGCCTGAAAAGCCCAATCATTCGGCTGTACATCAGACAATTGCGATACGGATGTTACTTGTGCAAGTTTGTATGAGGATGTAGATGAACTTGCAGATTGTGGTATGATTGGCCGCCAAAAGTTAACGGCAGAATCTACTCCTAAATCTTGATTTTTTTGCTGTTGATTGACTGAGGGTAAGTTTTTTTGAGTTTCATTAGCTATCAGCAATTTATTGGAGATATTATTTGCTAAATCGCTTTGATGAGAATAATTCTTTTCATAGCTGCCATCATTTTGATTAACAGCTACGTTTTTATCTGCAATTTGTAAATTAGGAAGGGCTTGCACAGGTAATAACCCGGCAATTAAACATAAAAATCCCATCCCACTAGCAGAAGCTAGTAGATATTTTGCCATCATAACTCCCAACACCTACAAAATAGTGGAAAAATTAATTGCGATTTTAAAATTGATTGATAAGTAAATTTAAAGTAGATTTAGCAAGAGAGTCTTGTTAACTTTAAATTTTGGATATCAGAATTTTTTCTGAATTAACTTACCAAAACATCAGTTGATATCGCAAGTATTAAATTATAGTAAATACTATTTTTGGAAAGAATTAACAATACATCATATTGATAGTTTTTATAATTACGATAGCAATCCTAAATGGTTTTTGAACAATGCATTACGTAAAATGCTTGATTCATAAGCCTTCCAAATTTTCTTTGTTCAAATAAAAATTGGATTGCTATATTGACAAAATAATAATTAAATAAGTCTGATTTTGTGATAAGGAATATAGATATTGAGCCTAAATCCTCGGCTCAATACCTAACAAAGAATAATTTACTCAAAAAAATTAGGAGAGTGCGATCGCTGATCGATTTGGGTGCAGGTAAGATCAGGAGGAAAACAGTGGAAATAACTTTTAAGAATTTAATCCCACCAATAGGTAATAATAACCGCATCACAATCTTGGTGAACATCTTCACCCGATAGCCCCCCTTCCAATCTAGTTCTCAGTCGGCGCTTCAGCCGCAAACCGTAGTCTTCATTCGTGCCATCACTTACCTCTACTGAATCAGCTCGCCACTTTTTGCCCAAGTCTAAAAGCTCAGACACCTTTATGTCTTGGTTCTCTGTCAGGATATACAAAGTATCAGCAGGATAAGCAATGAAATGGATGATACTGGTTTCAGGCATGGGGCGATAGTTCGCCATTGCAAGCAGGGTATCGACCATACCACCAAAGCTTAAACCGTTTTCATCTGGTGCAAAGATTGGTTTTGTGAACAGAAAGCTTGCCCATAAATTTTTGTGGTTGGAAAGGTCAGTAATCACTTCTTCGCCATCAAACTCATTGAACCGACGCTGCCAAACCAAAGCAGCAAACAGTTCTTGAGGAGAATAGGATTTCGCTATCAATTGGATTTTGGCTAAGTCAAGCATCACATTTACGGTAAGTAATATTTTTAACAAAACATTTGTAACTACCCTTGCAGTTTATTTACCCAGTGGCTGCTATTCTTATAGTTACTTCGGTCTGTCATAGCAGATAGATTATCCTCGATAATGTATTTATGAGCGCTCATATACCATCGTGGTAATGTGGGTGCTTTTACTTTATCGCTCTTGGCAAAAATCCGGTTTAATTTTGAGGCGATGTCTGGTGTTTGGTACACTAAGCTGGTACTGAAGCTTTAACTTGACCAAAACGGCGATCGCGATTTTGGTAACTCAACAAAGCTTGATGAAATGCTTCTCTATTAAAATCTGGCCAAAGAATATCGGTGAAATACATTTCTGTATACGCCATTTGCCACAAGAGAAAATTACTCAATCGCATCTCACCACTAGTACGAATCAGCAAATCGGGTTCTGTAGTATCTGCCGTGTAGAGATGTTGTTCTACAAGACTTTCATTCACCTCTTGGACACTGAGTTCGCCCTGTTGTACGAGTTGAGCTACCTGACGACAAACTCTGGTAATTTCGTTGCGGCTACCGTAGTTGACTGCAACCGTAAAGTGGATTGCTTGATTGTTTAACGTCTCCGCCATTGAACGTTCCATTTCCGTCTGTAGAGACTTGGGTAAAGCCGATAAATCTCCAATAAACGAGATACGTACTCCTTCTTGATGCATCTGAGCCAACTCGCGGTGTAGTAAACGCTCAAACAAATGCATCAGAAAATCCACTTCTTCAACGGGACGCTGCCAATTTTCTGTTGAGAAAGCATAGGCTGTCAACGCTTTGATTCCCCAATCTTTGCAGCAACGTAATAGTTCTTTAAGTGTTTTTGCTCCTTGGCGATGTCCAGCGATGCGCGGTAATCCTCGACTGGTTGCCCATCGGCCGTTACCATCCATGATGACGGCGATATGTTGGGGGATTTTTTGAGGGTTTAAATCGGTGGGTAATTTTGATTTGTCATTTGTCATTTGTCATTTGTCCTTTGTTTTGATTAATTAGTTTCAAATAAATTTTGCAGATAGTCTGGTGTGAGGGTGTTGTTCCAACTCCACAGGCGATGCATTGTGTAGGTGAAGGTGAAAAAGAGAGTTATTTTGTTGGTTAATGACCAAGCATTCCAATTGAGGGTACCCATCATGCGGCAAAGAGTACGCATGAGGTTGTTGCGTTGATAATTTAGCGATCGGGTTTTGATCAGCGTGCGTCCAATTCGCATCAAGCCAGTATCAGGGAAAGTCCAGACCCCAAACCCCCAAAATTTGGTTGTATGGTTGATTTCATCCTGTGCTAGTTCCTCTAGAACATCCTGGAGTGCGCCAGTGGTATGAGCCATGAGCCAAATATAAAGACAGGTAGCACCGTATTCTGTGGCAATGCGGTGTAAACCGTGGCGATATAAGTCTTCGTGAGCGTCATCTGTGGGGAGATAGCTTCTAACTGTCCGAAGTTTTGGGGTAATTTTCTCGCCTGTTAATTGGGTGTAGATTTTGATTAATGCTGGTGTGTGCTGACGTTCTTCCTTTTCCCACAAACCAAGTTCCAGGAGTTCGCCATCTTCACCGACAGTTCCACCAACAAACCGAGCCATCTGAGGATGCAATTTTTCCAAATACTGCCGACTAGTTTGGGTATAACCGCGAATAGGGGCTTCTGTGTCCATTGCACCGATCAATATAGATAAAAATACCTCTGCGTCTAAGCCGATAATTTGATTACGGTTAATTGTTTGCCAGTCAATGAGTTTCCAAGGACGCGGTTGAGGATTGGTAAACTGTAACGGTAAATCTTGCAGACGGTCGTGTAGTTTTTCGACTGCAATATATTTGTCTATGAGGGAACGAATGCGGCGCTGTGTTTGCAAGTAATGAGGATTGGGATAGTTTTGACCTGCTAAGTCTTCTGTGATTGGGTTGAGAGTATTAAGCATATTTTTATACTTTAATTATTATCTCTATGCCCAATAGCCTAAGCGATCGCACTTCATTTTGTCAGTCGGCTGAAGTCGGCAGTTTTATATGATAGGGTTGCAAAAGTCGGGGAAAAAGTTGGTTATAGAAAATTTAGGTTTCAAATTTCGCCCTTCTAATACCATTTTTTTGTGAGGCTGCGCCAAATTTTCTTTCTTCTTTGTGTCCTTTGCGGTTCGTTCCTCATATAGTTTGGTGCATCTTCATACAGAATTGGTATAAGACGACTTTACAAAGTTAAAAGAGAGAATTGCAGAGAATGTAGCGAAATTGT
>CAXUOL010000103.1:0-13592 GCA_964252435.1 uncultured Nostoc sp. | reverse complement strand
TCAAGCCGAAAGTTCTGCTGATGGATGAGCCTTGCTCGGCTCTTGACCCCATCGCCACCATGAAAGTTGAGGAACTACTTCACAGTTTACAGTCTGAGTTGACAATTGCGATCGTCACCCATAATATGCAGCAAGCCGCTCGCGTTTCTGATTTTACGGCTTTCTTTAGCACTGATGAAAGTCGGATTGGTCAAATGGTTGAATTTGGCGCTACAGAGCAAATCTTTAACAACCCATTAGACCCCCGCACCCGCGACTACATTTCCGGGCGTTTCGGTTAATACTTTCAAGCGTGAATTATTGATTTTTGTCGATCTATCTTACACTAGAAGATACTCATAAAATGTAGCTTACAAAAGTTACTATTACTAATTTATCTTTATAAAAAACTAACTCCTCACTATCCATGAGGATATATGATATTCAGACTCTTGATATATGGTTAAAACATTTTTGTTATTTACATTACAAACAAATATTTGATTATTGTGAAATACCTGACAGACAAATTTTATATTTGGAGTTTTTTGTACTTAAAATAATGCATAAATCAATACATTATAAAAATATTTTTTTGTTAGATAACGAACTTTTAAAAGTTTAATATTTATTGTTTTGACAATTCATAAAAATTTACTTAAGCTAAAGATAGGTTAAGCAAATCAACAAATAACAGCGATTTGATTTAGCTACATCAAGAATTGCTGTTGCAGACTATTGGTAAAAGGAAATGAATCAAAACCAAAATTATTCCATGTAGGCAATTTAACCAGATTTGGCTACAAAAAGCTAAGACATGATTAAGCGTATTGAACCGCGCAGATATTGAACAGAATTCGGTCAATTATGGATGGATACTTGTGGTGATGTTAGTCAGTGTCCATCAATTATTAAAGTTTGACTAGCAATTTTAGATTTTTGGTTAGGTCTTCTAGTTTATATCTCGTTTGGGACAGAATAAATCTAAAAGACGCTCGCAAAGACTGCGCGATCGCAAATCCAAAATTGATTGACCAAAGTGCGGTAGATATGTCCAGGAGAAGATGATGATTGAGTATTTGACATCCTTGAACGATCACAATTTGCCCTATCCAGATACGATTCATCCCATCGTTGTCCACTTCGTAATTGCGATGGTGTTGTTTTCCTTCTTCTGCGATGTAATTGGCTACTTTACTGGTAAATCCGGTCTTTTTGAGGTGAGCTGGTGGAATATGTTAGTTGCCACGATCGCCATCTTCGTTGCGATTATTTTTGGTCAGTTTGAAGCGGGATTAGCACAGCCTTACAGCCTAGCGAAATCGGTGCTGAATTTACATACGCTAATTGGTTGGTCGCTTTCAGGAATTATCACAGCGATTACAGCTTGGCGTTATGTAATTCGTGCCCGCAATCCGAAAAAAGTACCGATTTATTATTTGGGAGCCGGACTAGTTTTAACCTTAATAGTTGGCTTGCAAGTATATCTCGGTGATGAGCTTGTTTGGGTATATGGATTGCATACCGTGCCAGTTGTGGAAGCAGTAAAGGATGGTCTGTTGCGATGAACTCAGAATTAATTGATCAATTGAGCGGCTCTCTAGGCGCAAACGGATTACCTTACACAATTCCCATTCATCCCAACTTAGTCCATCTGACAATAGGTTTGTTCATCATTGGGATCACCTTTGATATTGTTGGTGTTCTGTTCCCGTTTGAAAAATGGGTCTTCAAATTTTTGGCAATTACTGTGGAACGTGACAACTTATTTGCTGTTGGCTGGTACAACATGTTAGCTGCCAGCATTATCACATTTTTCACAGTGGGAGCAGGCTTTTACGAAATGCTATTGGCTACACCACCAGCTGATATGAAGAGTGCCTGGGGATTGCAGGCAATGGAAACTATGCTCTGGCATGGTATGGGTGGTGTGTTCTTATTAGCGCTGATTGTTAGCATGACCATCTGGAGAGCATGGCAGCGCTTCGTTTGGGGCAAACAAGAATATAAACAGACAGATAGAGAAGTGCAATGGATCTATCTGTTTGCAGGCATAGCAATCATGTTCATTATGTACATCCACGGCACACTAGGAGCGCAACTAGCCACCGAATTTGGCGTACACAATACAGCAGATAATTTGCTGCGATTAGGCCAAGACCTCAACACAACACTCAAGTAAGTCATTTGTCATTTGTCCTTAGTCATTTGTCTAATGCCCAATCCCCAATGCCCAATAACCAATGACCAATGATGAAAATCCAAAAGATTTTAAATATTTTGACACTGCTTACAGGCGCGATCGCAGTGACTTTTACGAGTCTCTGGATCGGGAAGCAGGCTTACTCCTGGCTTCCTCCCCAAGCAGCAGCCGAATCCCTACTCATTGATGATTTGATTAGCTTTTTAGTAACTCTTGGTGCTTTCATCTTCTTAGGAGTAACAAGTACTCTGATGTATTCTGTGATCTTCCATCGGGCAGTCAAAGATGACTTCACTGACGGCCCCCCGATTGAAGGAAATATCACCCTAGAAGTTGTCTGGACAGCAATCCCAATTCTGTTAGTGTTTTGGATTGCAGGGTATAGCTACCAAGTTTACGAACAAATGGGAATTCAAGGCCCATCTGAATTAGTTCATCTGCATAATCCGCTGGCAATGGAATCAGCTTATGCAGCACCAGCTAACCCCTTAGCAGAACCCGTTGAGAAAATTGACGTACTAGCTAAACAGTGGGCGTGGGTTTTTCACTACCCAGAAAGAGATGTTACCAGTAGCGAATTGCATTTACCGAGCGATCGCCGGGTGCGTTTAGCGCTAAAATCACAAGACGTTCTCCACGGCTTCTATATACCTGCATTTCGCCTCAAGCAGGATATTATTCCCAACCATGCGATCGACTTTGAATTTACTCCCATCCGTCCCGGACAATATCGATTAACGGATTCCCAATATAGCGGCACATACTTTGCCACCATGCAGGCGAATGTAGTTGTCGAATCTCCTGAAGATTATCAACAGTGGCTAGCACAGGCTGCAACCCAAAAGCCATCCCTAGCAAAAAATCAGGCAGCTTCTGAGTATGCCCAAACATCCCATCAATCAGTCCAAACTGGTTGGGTTACAGTTCCACCTGCTGCACCTCCTCTAGTCAATTCACCTGGTTGAAAGGAAAGTAACCATGACTAATGTTCCTATTGAAGGTATTCTTCTCCCTAATGAGAAGCTTAACCACGAATCTCCGAGTAACTGGAAAGAATACTTCAGCTTTAGTACCGACCACAAGGTTATTGGTATCCAGTATCTTGTTACTTCATTCTTCTTCTTTCTCGTCGGCGGTATCTTTGCGATGGTGATGCGGGGAGAACTGATGACACCCGAATCAGATTTAGTCGATCGCACCGTCTATAACGGGATGTTCACCATGCACGGCACTATAATGCTGTTTTTGTGGACATTTCCCTCACTGGTTGGTTTTGCCAACTATCTAGTACCCCTGATGATTGGGGCGCGAGATATGGCATTTCCCCGCCTGAATGCCGTCGCCTTTTGGATGGTACCAGTAGTTGGGATTTTGATGATGGGTAGCTTCTTTGTCCCTGGTGGCCCAGCCCAAGCCGGTTGGTGGTCTTACCCGCCAGTCAGCCTCCAGAATCCCACAGGTAACTTAATTAATGGTCAAGTTATCTGGCTCTTAGCGGTAGCAATATCTGGCGTATCTTCAATTATGGGGGCAGTGAACTTTGTCACCACAATCGTGAAGATGCGGGCCCCAGGAATGGGCTTCTTCAGAATGCCCTTGTTTGTCTGGGGAGTGTTTAGCGCCCAGATTATCCAACTATTCGGATTACCTGCACTGACAGCTGGCGCAGTAATGCTGCTACTCGACCTCACGGTTGGTACTAGCTTTTTCGACCCCGCCAAGGGTGGGAATCCAGTGATGTTCCAGCATTACTTCTGGTTCTACTCCCACCCTGCCGTTTACGTGATTATTTTGCCCGTCTTTGCCATTTTCTCAGAAATCTTCCCAGTTTATTCACGTAAACCTCTATTTGGTTACAAAGTAGTTGCTATTTCATCCATCTTGATTGCAGGAGTGAGCGGCATTGTTTGGGTACACCACATGTACGTCAGTGGTACATCAGGCTGGATGCGGTTGATTTTCATGCTGACGACAATGTGTGTATCTGTCCCCACAGGAATTAAAGTATTTGCCTGGGTAGCGACTATTTGGGGCGGTAAACTGCGGCTAAATACCCCCATGCTGTTTGCCCTTGGTGGATTAATCATGTTTGTCTTCGCCGGCATCACAGGTATCATGCTTTCCTCAGTGCCTGTTGATGTCCACGTTAACAATACCTACTTTGTCGTCGGACACTTCCACTACGTCCTCTACGGCACCGTGACGATGGGCTTATTTGCCGCCATCTATCACTGGTTCCCCAAAATGACCGGGCGGATGTACTCCGAAAACTGGGGTAAAATCCACTTCTGGTTAGCCTTCATCGGCACCAACCTCAACTTTTTGCCCATGCACCCATTAGGATTGCAAGGGATGTTACGCCGAGTTGCTTCCTACGCCCCAGAGTACCAATTCTGGAATATCATCGCTAGCCTGGGCGGATTTCTTTTAGGAATGTCCACCTTACCCTTCATATTCAACATGGTGATTTCTTGGATGCAAGGCGAGAAAGCACCCGCTAACCCTTGGCGAGCAATTGGACTAGAGTGGTTAGTTTCTTCACCCCCCCCAGTAGAAAACTTTGAAGAAATTCCCATCATCATCTCCGAACCCTACGGCTACGGCAAATCAGAACCCTTAACAGCCAACCTCCCAGAATAACCGCAAACTATCGGGAAGACGCAAAAACCCTCCGCGTACCTCTGCGCTTCCCTTTGCGTTCCTTTGCGTTTCAAACTCCTCCCTCAAAAACCAACATGGACAGCTATATCAATTCCCACGAATTGCCCCATACAACCGCAGAACACAGCCACGACGAAGAAGGCAATAAAATGTTTGGCTTCATCGTCTTCCTGCTCTCAGAAAGCGTCATCTTCTTAAGTTTTTTCGCCGGATATGCCATCTACAAAACAACAACCCCTAACTGGCTACCAGTTGGAGTTTCTGGACTAGAAATAAAAGAACCGGCAATCAACACAGTAATTCTCGTTGCTAGTAGCTTTGTAATTTACTTAGCAGAACGCGCCCTTCAACGCCATGACTTAGTGAAATTTCGCCTATTTCTCTTAGCAACAATGGCAATGGGAACTTACTTTTTAGTTGGCCAAGCGATTGAATGGAACGGCCTCACCTTTGGTTTCACCTCCGGGGTATTTGGTGGAACCTTCTATCTGCTTACAGGTTTCCACGGTTTGCACGTTTTTACAGGTATCCTGTTGCAGTTAATAATTTTGGTACGTTCTTTCTTACCTGGCAACTACGATACAGGTCACTTCGGCGTCAATGCAACCTCATTGTTTTGGCACTTCGTCGATGTTATCTGGATTATTTTGTTTGTTCTTATCTATGTTTGGCAGTAAAGATTGATGGGAAGGAAAACCCAGATAATTTCTCTGGGTTGGTGTATGGGGCATTGTTAATTACTTTTATGCCCCATACACCATTCAGGGGAATAGCTATATTTGGGTCTTAGTTCAACCTTTCAAATTCACCTTATTTTCAAACTTTGACCCCTCTTGATGAGATAAAAACTTTTCACTACTGTGATAACTTCTTCGCCATTGTTCGAGCTTATCTATAGATATTGATTTAGATGTGACATTCACACCATTTCCTCGCCAAGCAACTTCTGCATCTGTTGTGAAAACCCCGCATTCTAATTGATCTAGCCTCATATTCCAATATTCGCTAAATCGACCTTTTAAAGTAATAACTTGCTCAAATACCTTGTTTCTATGCTTATTTCTTCTTTTTCGTTCCGTTGCTCCAGTTGCTTCTGTATCAATAAACTTAGTTTCTATTAAAAACAGACTACCTTTAAAGGTCAAGAAGACAAAATCACACTTTCCTAAATCTGTATAATCTGAAATTGGAGACTTTTCAAATAACAGCAATTCAGCGCATGAGGGAAACAATTCTTTAATATTCAAAAATAAATAAGCTTGCAATAGAAGTTCCTTATCATAAGGAAATAATATCACTCCTTCAAAAAATTTTTGAATGTCATCGTGAGTTTGGGGTTGAATTTTTTTACAGTATGAAACAAATCTATGTAGCTCGTTGACGATCATCAAGTTCTAACTCCTTCCCCCGATCGCAGCCTTAAGGGTATTAGCATCAAAAGATACCACTCCCTATAGGAAATTATCATCCGCATAAGTAACTAAAAAAACTATTAAAATCCTAAATACTTAAGGCAATTTACTGTTGACAGTTCAATCAAACTAATTTTTAATTTGCTTTTCAGTATTGGTGGATTTTTCACTGCTGGCATCAGCTACCAGTCAGGGATTTTAGATGAGCATGAAAACTGGCGTTTTGCAAAGCTTGAACAGTTATTCGAGAATCTTGTACGCAAAATTGCCAACCTAAGCGAACAAGTTTACGAGAAGTTTCAGTTTGGATAATTCCAATCACTGGCATTTTTGCCTTTTCTTTGTCTACTGAATGGTCTTGTAAAATTGTTTTCAAGTGATGTAAGTAATCGATATTACCTGCTTGCTGGGGATTTAATTCCACCATTACCATTTGTACTGTTTCCACTGGTTCTGCATCTTCAAGAATAAATTGAGTTTGCTCGTCACGTCGATCTACTTTTCCCCAAATAATCAATCTAGTATCAACTTGGAGTATGGAACTGATACGTTCATAAGTTTTAGGAAAAACTACAGCTTCCGATTGTGTAGTTAGGTCTTCTATTTGCAAGATTGCCATCTGATCGCCTTTTTTTGTCACCACTTTTTTGACGTTATTTAACATAACAACTGCACAAAGCCTTGTTTCTTCTCTTTGATCTGCCAGTTGCGAAAGGCTAATTGGAGTCAAAAGTGGTACTATTTGCCGTAAGGATTTCAGTGGATGATCTGATACATAAAAGCCTAGTAATTCTTTCTCCTTTTGCAACTTTTCCTGTGGGGTAAAATCTATTATAGGTTTAGATTTTGGAGCATTTTCAAAAGCATTACTTGCTCTTTGATTCTGAGTCGAAGAAAAGGCGTCGCCCAATAAATCAAATAGATTTCCTTGACCACTAGCTCTATCTTTCGCACGAGATTGTGCCCAATCATACACTAATTCTGAGTCGTTAATTAACTGTTGGCGATTGGATTCAATTTTGTCAAAGGCTCCACAGTAAATCAACGACTCCAGGGTTCGGCGGTTAACAGCACGCAAATCGACGCGATCGCAAAAATCAGCGAGTGATTTAAACTCTTTAAACTCTCCTGCCTCATTTCTCGCCTCCAAAATACAAGCGATCGCATTTTGTCCCACGTTACGCACCGCCGAAAATCCAAACAGAATCTTACCTGCCGTTGGCGTAAAATCAACACCAGAACGATTAATATCTGGCGGATCTATGGAAATCCCCATATTTGTACAGTTAGTAATGTATCTCTGTACCTTATCGGTATCACCACTATTAGCAGTTAACAGTGCCGCCATATATTCCAACGGGTAATTAGCTTTTAAATATGCTGTTTGATAAGTTACATAACCATAGGCTGTGGAATGGGATTTATTGAAACAATTAGCAGCTATTAAGCCATTTTTGATTGCAAAATTATGGTCACGCTCAACCCCAATGTCATAGACATTTTGTTTGCCCAAATATTTACGTGTGGCTATTTTTATCATCCTACCTTACCTCGAAAAATTTTGTGGAATTGATAAAATTATGAAGTTTGTAGTATTAATAAGGGTGTAATACAAAATTATATCATTAGAAAACACTGCTATACTCTTACACAAAAGTAGCCAATATATATGAAAACTTTGGCAAACTATTCAATATACGGTTGGTAGCCATATATTTGCTGTTTTTAAAAACGTATTAAACACATTTCAATACATATTAATCCGCTTAGTCAGATGAATGGGGAATGGCAAGCAGAGGAGAATAGGCAATGCCCAATGCCCAATAACCAATACCCAATTTCGGCCAATATGTACTAGAATCAATGACTTGAGTCACAAAGAGAGCAATCATGGCATCCATCCGCGAGTTGCACCAACAGCTGGTTAAAAAAGAACGTTCTGCCGTTGAAATTACCCAAGAAGCTTTAGAGCGCATTCAAGCGTTAGAGCCGAAATTGCACAGCTTTTTATGTGTGACGGCAGATCGGGCATTAGAGCAGGCGGGTACTGTGGATGCCAAAATTGCCGCAGGAGAAGAAATTGGCCTATTAGCAGGGATTCCGATTGGGATTAAAGACAATTTGTGTACCAAAGGGATTGTTACCACCTGCGCTTCCAGAATGTTGGAAAATTTTATACCGCCCTATGAATCTACAGTGACGCAAAAATTGGCAGATGCGGGAGCGGTAATGGTGGGTAAAACTAATTTAGATGAGTTTGCAATGGGCGGTTCCACAGAAAACTCTGCTTACCAAGTCACTGCAAATCCTTGGGATTTGTCACGGGTTCCTGGTGGTTCTTCTGGGGGTTCGGCAGCAGCAGTGGCGGCACAAGAATGTGTGGTTTCTCTCGGTTCAGACACTGGCGGTTCAATTCGCCAACCTGCATCTTTCTGTGGTGTTGTGGGAATAAAACCGACTTATGGATTGGTTTCCCGTTATGGATTGGTGGCTTTTGCTTCATCTTTGGATCAAATTGGCCCATTTGGACGTTCGGTAGAAGATGCAGCAATATTATTGAGTGCGATCGCAGGTCATGACCCTAAAGATTCTACCAGCCTCAAAGTTGCTATTCCCGATTACTCTACTAGCTTAAAACCAGACCTCAAACCCAGAGGACGGCTCAGAATTGGTGTTATCAAAGAAACTTTTGGTGAAGGTCTAGACGCTGTGGTGGAACAAGCTGTTACCAAAGCACTAGATCAACTACAAAGTTTGGGAGCGGAAATTCATATCATTTCCTGTCCTCGTTTTCGCTATGGCGTACCTAGCTACTACATCATCGCCCCATCCGAAGCGTCAGCAAACCTAGCTCGTTACGATGGCGTTAAGTATGGTTACCGCGCTTCTGGTGCAGACAATCTACTGTCGATGTACACTCGTACCCGTGCCACTGGTTTTGGTACAGAAGTCAAACGCCGAATTATGATCGGCACTTACGCCCTCTCGGCTGGCTATTATGACGCCTACTATCTGAAAGCCCAAAAAGTCCGCACCCTAATTAAGCAAGACTTTGAAAAAGCTTTTGAACAAGTTGATGTGTTAGCTTGTCCTACTGTTCCCACAACAGCTTTTAAAGCAGGGGAAAAAAATACTGACCCCTTGAGTATGTACTTACTGGACTTGATGACGATTCCCGCGAATCTTGCCGGTTTACCAGGGTTAAGTGTGCCATGTGGTTTTGATGATAACGGACTACCAATTGGATTACAGCTAATTGGCAAGGCACTGCGAGAAGATCAACTATTTCAAGTAGCTTATGCTTATGAACAATCTACTAGTTGGTATCTGCATAAACCGCAAATATCTTAATTGAAAATGGGTATGGGGCATGGGGCATTGGTATTCTTCTTGTCTCCCTTGTCCCCCTTATCTTCCCCTGCTCCCCACTCCCTCTATGTTTTTGGTCATTTGTTAGTCTGATTACTGACTATTGACTGTTGATTATTGTCTTCTGGAGTCAGGGATTCAGCTGTAAGCTGTGGATTAAGTATATGAAGAAGACCAGCAGATGCACCGACCAATAATAAAATATAGGTCAGAACAAGAGGTATGTATGTATTTTGTTTGTTGTTTGAATTGTGATGAGCATTTTTAGAATCTTGACAGACAACATTGGTTATAAGGCTGTACGATAAAGCATTTCCATCCAGCCCTAAAGCATCTCCATAACGACGGATGAATCCTTGAAGAAAAATTGGCTCAGGCAATTCTTCAAATCGATCTTCTTCTAAAGCTTGCAAAATACCTACTCGAAGCATTGTTTGAGAGGCTATTTCTTCTATGCGGATAGATTTTTCTTGTCTTACTTGTCGCAAGCGTGTGGTTATTTCCTTTAGTTGCTCTACTTGAGCTTGATTTAAGAGCGTCACAGTCTTCTCCTGTATGGGCTAATTCTACTATTCATTGAGAAGACTTGAATCCGCATACGTAAATTTACTGGATATTTGATTTTCGGATAAATTTTTTTGATAATGGCTTAATCCTGGATTTTAAAATGCTAGTCCAACTCTAGATAGGATATTTTTTGTTATAATTGATACTTTAAATGCCAAAAAATGGTCGCAAAAATTAACAAGTTGCAACTTATAATATAAGTATTTTCCCAACGGCTACTCTGGGCTGGGATAATTGCAGCGATCGCTAATAGTCATCATTCTTGATTGTGCCAACTGCTTGGTTATTATTAAATATGGCATTTGCTGCACCATAGATATTGACAAAAAATGTTTCATTGGGTTCAACTTTATTATCACCTCTGACGCCAATACTAATAACTTTGCTAGTTTCGCCAGGGTTGAAAACAATTGTCCCTAAACCAAAATTATAATCCGAGTCAGATTTTTTAGCGGTACCATCACTCGTGCTGTAATTTACGACTATCGGTTGATAGAATTGATTAGAGAGAGTGATGACAAAATTAGCATTAGTTGTCATCCCTGTTGTGCCTTCTTTGACTGATACATCTGCAATGCTAATGGCTGGAGGTTGGTCATCATTTATGATAGTAGCCACTCCCAAGCTATCAGTAATCGTGGTGTTTGTAGCACCGAAGAGATTGACAGAAAATGTCTCGTTGGTTTCAGCTTTGTTATCACCTATGACAGCAATACCAAGAGTTTTGCTGGTTTCGCCAGGATTGAAAACGATTGTACCAGAAGCAGAATTATAATCAGAGTCAGAAGTTTTCGCAGTGCCATCACTCGTGTTGTAATTGACAGTAACCTGCTGTAAACTCGGTGCGGAGAGAGTGACGATAAAGTTAGCATTAGTTGTTGTGCCTGTGTTACCTTCAGCAATTGAGACATCCGAGATACTGACAGTTGTTGGGTTGTCATCATCAATGATGGTAGCAACTCCTAAGCTATCTGCGATCGCGGCATTTGTCGCGCCTAAAAGATTGACAGAAAATGTCTCGTTGGCTTCAGTTTGATTATCGCTGATGACTCCAATACTAAGAGTTTTGCTAGTTTCACCAGGAGCGAAAATAATCGTTCCTAAATCAGAGTTGTAATCAGAGTCAGCAACTTTAGCAGTACCATCACTCGCATTGTAATTTACAGTAACCTGCTGATAACTAGGATTGGAGAGACTGATAGTAAAGTTAGCATTAGTTGTTGTGCCTATGTTACCTTCAGAAACTGAGACATCCGAGATGCTGATAGTTGGTTGATTATCATCGTTAATGATAGTAGCAACTCCTAAGCTATCTGCGATCGCAGCATTTGTTACACCCAAAAGATTGATAGCAAATGTCTCATCAGTTTCAAATTTGTTATCGCCTACAACACCAATGCTAAGAGTTTTACTGGTTTCGCCAGGATTGAAAGTAATCGTCCCTAAAGCCGAATTGTAATCAGAGTCAGAAGTTTTCGCAGTACCATCACTCGTGTTGTAATTTACAATAACTTGCTGATAACTGGCATTGGAGAGAGTGATAGTAAAGTTAGCATTAGTTGTTGCATCTGTGTTGCCTTCAGTAACTGAAACATCCGAGATACTGATAGTTGGTTGGTTATCATCGTTGATGATGGTAGCAACTCCTAAACCGTCAGTAATTGTGCCATTTGTCGCACCCAAAAGATTGACGGAAAATGTCTCGTCAGTTTCAAATTTGTTATCGCCTACAACACCAATGCTAAGAGTTTTAGTGGTTTCGCCAGGATTGAAAGTAATCGTCCCTAAAGCCGAATTGTAATCAGAGTCAGCAGCATTAGCAGTACTATCACTTGTATTGTAATTTACACTAATCGGCTGATAACTGCGATTAGAGAGAGTGATAGTAAAATTAGCGTTAGTTGTTATGCCTGTATTACCTTCAATAACTGAGACATCCGAGATGCTGATAGTTGGTTGGCTATCATCATTGATGATGTTTACTGTAGCCAAACTGTTAGTAATTGTGGAATTTGCTGGCGCAGTTGTGAGGTTGGGGTTACTCAAGATAACAGTAATATCTTCATTGAGTTCAAATGTGTTGTCACCTAAAACATCGGCTGTAATTGTTTTTGTGGTTTCCCCAACAGCGAAGCTTAAAGTCCCAGATGCAGTAGTTCCTCCACCCGTTACTTGAATATTGTTATAGTCACTGCCAAAAATTGCCGCACCGTTAAAAGCATAATTTACGGTACTAGCCACGCCAATACCACCACTGCGAGTAACCGTGAAGCTAACAGCTTGAGTACCACTATTACCTTCAGTCAAATTTGAGGTGGCGGTAGAAATTGCATATTGAATCGAATCATTAGCAGCAATATTTAGAGTAGTTTCAGTTATTGCCCCTAAATCAGCCCCTGTTAGCGTGCCGAAGTTGAGTACAACTGTTTCTGCATTCTCAGGTAAATCGTCTGGGTTAATAGTAAAAGTAATTAGCTTTGTTAAATTTGAGCCTGTTGCGCCAGCAGCAAAAGAGATGGTAGTGGGCGAAAAAGTGTAATCGCTGCCATTAGTAGCCGTGCTAGTATTTTTGACGACAATAGGAACTGTGACACCAGTTTCGGGAGAGGTATCTAAGGTAACAGAAATAGTTACTGTAGTGGCGGTACTATCTTCTGTTGTATTGTACGTAGCAGCACCAAAGTTGACTTTTGGAAACACATATTCAAATGCTCCAATGTCAATTCTCCCGCTTTCAATACGGTTAAAATCCGTGCCGCGCTGATCGGTAGTTAAGCCACCACTGTAAGCCGGATCGCCAGCATTTCTGGCAGGACTGTTAAAGTATAGAGCGTGAGTTTGTGTAGAACCACCGTAATCTCCTAGCAGTTTGAGTCCGGGGTTGGGGTTAATAATATCTGTACCCGTACCCAGAGTCCCAGATGATTTACCAGCAATTTTGCCAATTAGGTTGTAACCATTGCTATTGAAGTTATTACCATAGACATCGGCTCCTTGATTGCCTGGGTCAATATTACCGGCAATGATGCTATTGCTGATGCTCGCCGTGCCGCCAGATTTATAAATGCCGCCACCATTACCTGTGCCATTGTTATCACTATCAGCGGTGTTGCCAAATATAGTGCTATTGCTCACTGTACCACCGCCAGAATAGATACCACCGCCGTTGCTTTTGGCAGTGTTAATAGCAACAGTACTATTACTAAGTGTGGTAATGTTGCTGTAGATGCCGCCGCCACTAACATTTGCGTTGTTACTGGAAACAGTGCTATTGCTCAGTGTGACATTACTACTACCGTAGATACCGCCACCGCTGTTGGCGGTGTTAATTGATAAAGTTATATTTCTGATTCTTATGATCATCATGAAAATGCCGCCTAAGTACATGTTTACATATATGA
>CAXUOL010000102.1:0-13652 GCA_964252435.1 uncultured Nostoc sp. | reverse complement strand
GAAAGCGATCGCGATCGCTAAATCGCCTTTAGGAAAGACATCAGGACGTTGCAGCACCATTAGCAAGTAAATATCAACTGTCCAGTCTCCTATACCTTTGAGACGCTTTAACTCAGTTCTGATAGTAGTTTCGTCCATTGTTTCCAGCTTGGTTAGGTCAAGCTGACCAGTGGCGATCGCCTGAGCCAACCCACGACAGTATAAAATCTTTTGCCGACTGAATCCAATTCCTCTTAATTGAACATCATCCAATATCAAAAAATTTTCTGGCGTCAGAGTTACAACCTCACATAGACGTTTAAATACAGCCCTTGCAGCCGCTACGGAAACTTGCTGTTCGAGAATGATGCACAGAAGCGTTGCAAAACCCGGTTCTCTTAACCATATCGGTGGAGGCCCTAAAGTCTCTAAAATCCGAGCCAAATCGCGATCAAGTTTGGCAAGCACCATTAAACCACGGGTCAGACTTTCTTCGGTCAACGATTCTAGTTTAAGTGTTTGTGCAGCTGTTTCTTCCACTGTCATCTTTAAGAAATTTCAACCTAAAAAAAATAGGATACAGAGCAAGTGAGACAAGAAAGCAGGGGGAGCAGGGGAGGTTGAGGAGCAGGGGGAGCAAACCCCATAACTAGCGTCTCGTAGAGAGCGTCATTTTGAATTTTGAATTCCCCTTTGGGGTTGATTCTTGTGTAAGCAGTTTTTGTTTGCGCTCAATTCCCCAGTGATAACCACCAAGACTGCCATCACTCCGCAGCACCCGATGACATGGTACAATCAGCGCGATCGGATTAGCGCCACAAGCATTACCCACCGCGCGGACTGCTTGGGGTTTGGCAAGATTACGGGCGATATCGGTGTATGTGCGCGTTTCGCCATAGGGAATTTCTTGTAATGCTTGCCAAACCTGTTTCTGAAATGCTGTCCCACGGATATCAAGTGGTAAATCAAGATGTGCCTTGCTTCCCGCAATAAAGTCGAGGATTGCTTGTATCCAGTCTTTGTGTGTGCGATCGTCACGCACGATCTGCGCTTGGTGAAATTCCTGCTTCAAAATGTGTTCAAGCTTGTCTGCTTCATCACCTAATTTTACGGCGCAGATACCCTTCTCTGTTGTTGCCACAAGCAAATATCCTAGTGGACATGAAGCGATCGCATAGACAATACTGATTGTCTTTCCAGCTTGTTGGTAAGTTTTTGGCGTCATTCCCAGTTGTTTAGGTGCTTTCTCATAAAGTTGACTACTTGAACCATACCCCGTATCGTAAACTGCATCAGCAATTTCTTCCCCCGACTGTAAACGATGCTTCAGTCGTTGGCTACGCAGCGCATCTGCATATTGAAAAGGCGATACGCCAATTATTTTCTTAAATATTCTTTGCAGGTAGCTGGGACTCATTTCCACCTGAGAGCATAATTCCGAGAGGGTTGGAATGTGGTCAACTTGTGCTTCAATATATCGACATACTGCTAAGATTTTGGCTGTATTTGGATCTATTTCAGATTGTGGCTGACAGCGCTTACAAGGTCGAAAACTTGCAATTTCAGCATCTTGTACCGACTGGAAGAAACAAACTTGATTCCGATTTGGTCTGCGACTAGGGCAAATAGGTCGGCAATAAATGCCTGTAGAGCGAACACCATAGAAAAACTTACCTTCAAAAGCAGAGTCTCGATTGAGAACTGCTTCCCATAGTGTTTCTTCTAAAATTTGTATATGTTGTAATTGCATTCATGTCTCCTTAAATCTATTGCAGAGTTTCCCACTTTAGAGTGTTTATTATTAGTTTTTGTCTTTAGGTAAAACTAGATTAAATGTATAGATAAACTATTTTCTATCTGATTGTTGCGATCAAAGTCGATTATCTCAGTTTTTTAATGTAAAAACTCGCTAAACGGGTGTTCACTACTCGATGAAAATCATGTACAAATGTTGCTTGCTTGGGACGTGCGATCGCAGAGTCTAAGAGGTTGTTTGAAAAGTGGTTAGCTGTGATTTTCAGCACCTCTTGATCCCCCCTAGCCCACGCCAGTCGCTCATGGGGGAAACCCCCAGACGCTCGATGACTCGCTTGCCGCCGGCGCTATCGCCAAGGCGTCTCCCCTTCTCCCAAAGGGAGAGGCTAACGCCAAGGGAGAAGACCGCGCTGGCTCCCCTTAAAAAGGGGGGAAAACTTCTTAAAGTCCCCCAATTTATCGGGGGATTTAGGGGGATCTAAAACTTTTTGCTAACAACAGGACTTTTAAAACATCCTCTAAGAATTTTTTCCAGTAGTTGCGATCGCAGCACTGTTGACTGTTGACTGGGAAATAGTGAGTGCGATCGCGCCCTTCAGGAATTCAAAATTCAAGCCAAGACGAGCGATGCCTACGATGGTCACTGAGCTTTGTCGTTCGCGCAGCGTCTCGTAGAGAAGTGCGGGCTTCGCCAACGCTTCCACAGCCCTTAGTTTTTGTTGGCACTTGCTGAAATTTCTTCTGACTGTTCTACCTCAGATGTAAATGTTGATGATTTTGCAACTTCTTCAGGTACAGAAACGATGATATCAGCACCATTGATAATTGCTCCCAATAACCCCAGTTCAGATTCAACCAATTGATCGATAGCTTCACCTAGCATGTTCTCTTGTGTATAGTGTGGTCGTGCCACTAGTACGATTCCATCGCTGTAGGGTTGAATTAACAAAGGGTCATTGGATATGCTGAGGGGGCTAGTATCTAAAATGACTAAATCAAAACGTTCGCGGACATCTTCTATCAGCCGCCGCATTTCGCTGGATTCAAGAATAGCAGCGGATTGCCGCACTGGGCCGGGGCTGGGAAGAATGTATAAATTTTCAACATCAGGAACTAAACGAATACATTCACTCAAATTAGCGTAATAACGTAGGGGTTCAATAGTGGCTTCAGGGTCAGGAATTACTTTTAACGATGCACAACGTGAAGGCGATCGCAAATCTGTTTCGATAATTAAGGTTCTTTTACCAGCACGGGCGGAAGCAACACCCAAATTATAAGCACTTGCCGTTTTACCCTCTAGGCTACTAGTGCTAGTAATCAATACTACCTTTAAGTTTTTACCACCAATTCGGCGCATATTACTACGGAATTTCTCATAAAATTCTAAATAAGGAGAATCTTGGGAAAATACTACCGGCACAGCATCTGGCTCCAAATCATCAACTGGCATTAAGGGCAATTCTCCCAACAGTGCCACTTCTCGTTGTTTGAGGCTCTCGCGGATATCCTCCCTGGTTTTGAAAGTGCCTTCTAGCGCTCCTAACAAAAATATCACCCCGCCACCAATCAATACACCTAAGAAACCGCCCACAGCAAGGGTAATAGGCACACTTTTCGGAGGTTTGGGATCGACAGTGACTGCGGGGCGTCTGGCAATGCTGAGGCTGCTAGTAGTTTCTGCCTCTGCGGTTTTCGCATCGGTTAGCTTCACCTGCATTTGGTCATAGATGGCTTTTTTGAGTCCAACCTCCTGTTCTAAACGCGATCGCTCTAATTGCTTATTAGGTATCAGAGCATACTCTCGCCGGAGTCGCGCTTCTAGTTGGATTTCTTGAGCTAGTTGTTGTTGTAGTGTCTCCCGTTGGGTTTGTAAAGCCACCATTTGGTTTGCCAATTGTTGGCGTGTTGGGTCTAAGCTGCTTTGAGTGCGAATACCAGCAACGCTACCCTGAAGCGGAGCCGCCGTTCCACCACCACCTAAAACCTCAGCAGCACGTTGTTGGAGTAATTCCTCAGCAGCTTGTTTCTGACGCATTAACTGCACCATCGTTGGATGTTCCGGGCGCAAATCTTTTCTGAGTACAGCGATTTGCGATTCACTTTGATAAATTTGCGATCGTAAGTTAGCAATAATTGGATCGGCACTCAAAGCAGAAGAAACATAAGCTTGTCCGACTGTTAAGCCTAACTTATTTTGTAAACTGCGAGCTTGACCATCAACCCCAGAAATAGTTAATTGAATTTGCCGTTGGAGATTTTGGCTGGCTGTAATAGCGCTTAACAAGCTGCCATTCTCTGCTGCTAATATTGCTGTTCGCTCGACGCGATCATACTGTTCCAGCTTCTTTTCAGCAATTTGCAATTCCCGTTTAGCTTGTGGTGTGCGATCGTTAATCTTTTGAATAATTGCTTGTAATCGCCCAGTATTGATGTCACTACTCAACTTGATCATTGCTTGCATCAATTCCGTCAAGACCTGTATGGCTCGTTTGGCGTCACTATCTACATATTTAAGTTCAAACAGAGGAGATTCTAATTCTCCACTCTTAGCGTTTTTTTTAGGTAGAGAAAGGGCAAGACTTGCGCCGAGTTGTTTCGGTTTGACACCGACTTTCTCTGCCACACTTGCAATTATCTGGTTTGATAGTAAGATATCCTCATTCAGTTCCTTTCCTTGCTGTTGGATTTCATTACCAGTTGTAGAGAAAGAAACTGGTGGGCCACTATAACTAAGTGCCCCAGATGCTATATAGCTAGTAGGTGGCTCTGGTTGCATAGCCACCACAGTTGACCCGGCGACAACTAAAGCAAAACTAGCTAGTCCAATCCACTTATATTTATCAAAAGCAATCAGATAGCGCTTAACAATTGGTGGGGTCATGGTCGCTTCGCTCCAATTCAAAATTTAAAATACAAAATTCAAAATTTAGGAAGCACCAAACAAAGATAGTGGCTTTGATCCAAGGACGCTATCAACTTCCTACTTATATCAGTTAATATCTTTAAGATTTTTCCATTAATGAATTCAAAGATAAGTTAGAGATATGGCTTCCTACCCTCCAAACTATTTTCAGCTTGTATTCTTCTTTTAATGTTACTAATTTTATCTACCACCGACGTTGTCAAAAAACCGGAGAAAGGATTGAACATTAAAGAAAGGCTGGGTAATAGTGGTCAGGAAATTAGTAATTCTACCAATGAGGTTCCGACCAACAACAATAACATCGTTATCTTGAAGTGCCACATTTTGAGACGCATCACCGCCTAAAGCTTTTTTAGCATCAAGTTTTTGGGTAATAGCTCTGCCTCGTTCCGAATCAAAACGAACCAGAGCGATATCTCTCAGATTAGCAGTGTCTAGATTTACTCCTCCCAAAGCATCTACAAATGTACTGCCGTTAGGCAGTGCTTGAATGGAAAGACCACCCGCAGCGTAGTTTAAAACTCGGACTCTAATCTGTGGTGTGGCCAAGGATGAACGTGCTACTAAATTGCGATCGTAACCATCCTCATTACCGACTTCACGACGGGGCACGAGTATCGCATCTCCATCTTGCAAGCGTAAATTCGGGATTGAACCGCCATTTTGCAATGCTGCATATAAGTCAATAGTTTGTGAAATCACAGAACCATCGATTAACTTTCGGCGTACTTGCACCTGTCGCAGGTCTGCATTCAACGTTGAACCACCAGATGTTAGCAAAGCATCAGCAACGCGGGGTGTTGGTGAATTAATTGGATAAATTCCTGGTCGAAATATTTCCCCGCTAATGGTAACTTGAACTGGTCGCGTTCCGGCCAAGGATACTACCACGATTGGATCTGGAAAAAAGCGACTCAAGCCCAAGCGAATTTTTTCTTGAGCTTCTTCCAAGGTTAAACCCTTTAATGACACCGTTCCCACTTGCGGCACAATGATGTTGCCTTCTGGACTAATTACAGCTTGAAAACTGAGGTCTTGACGCTGCGTTGCTAAGGCTAAAACTATTATTGGATCGACTACATAACGATTTAAACCCAAGCGAATTTTTTCTTGAGCTTCTTCCAAAGTTAAACCTTGCAAAGAAACTGTTCCCAATAACGGCACCGCAATATTACCTTCTGGGTTGATTAAAGCTTGAAAGCTCAAATCTGGAAAGCGCTGAACCGAAACGCTAATTCCATCTCCTATGCCTAAACGGTATGGACCAGGAGGACGCTGAAGCACAACACCAATTGCATCTCCTGGTCCCAAGAGGTAGCGACTGAGTTGCGGAGAAATTTCTTCATTCGTACCTGGAGGTATAACCTCAGTACCTGGCAAAGGTGAAGGGAATAGCCCTGGTGATTGTCCTTGAGATGGAAAAGGCTGGGCAACAACAAGTTGGATAGGTGTTGTTAAGAAAACTCCTACTTGAACACTGACAAAACACAGGGCGCTGAATCCACGCATATAAGAACTGGGATCTATGAACATTGGTGTAGAAAATATTGATATAGAAATTAGTCGCGCCGAGTGGTTATTTTACTCTAAAAATGCGTTCAATGTCTCTTTGATCTACAAGTATTTCCCAAGAAAAAGAGAATAATTTTGCTAAATTTAATTTCTAACTTCATGTTGTTAACATGATTTTAGGTGAGTTTCAGCCTGAACACAATTTATAGAGATAGTCTTGATAAATCTCAGCACAAGGGCATCTATAACAGACTCTACAAAGGGCCTGCCATTAATGCAGCTTGCACTGTTTCCCCAATAGACTGAGCTAAAGACCAAGATGTTTCTACTTGCCCCAAAGGTTCCATTGGAATCAGAATGCTCACGCCAACCCAAGGAGTGCGTTGCTTGTGCCACTGTGCCAGTTGATCCGCCAAGAACCAGTGAAAAGGTGATGGATTTCCACCGTCTGACATAGCATACCATTGCAAAACAGCGAAGGTTTGCTGTGGTGTGGAGGCGCGAAAAAACCTAGCTTCTACTTTAGTTTCGACATTAGAAGCCAATTTTGCAGATGGTTTCAGAGTAAATTTGGCAGAACGAGATTGAGCTACATCCCACTTTCCCCAGCGTGACCTTCCCCAGCCATTAACGTCTGTCCACTCTACCTCTGGTTGATCCATAGGCCCATTTTGCGGCAACAAAAGCAGGATTGCTTGGGATTCGGAACCTTCTTTTTTAATTACCTGCAAAGACCAATTATGTTCGCCAATTTGCTGTTGAGCTTGTTCAATGGTTTGCCAACCAGGAAGGGTTAACCCAGTCTTGCGGATCTGTTTTAATTCGTGGAGGGTAGGAACAGGGGGCGGCTGTTTCCATTGCCAGTGTCCTGTCAGATATCCGGGAACCCCTGCCATTGCTAGCATCAGTAGCAATAACAAAAGTGCTGCTACCTGAGTCAATTGGTTTTCCTTGAAAAATTTAGAGAAGGAAATCATCAGTAAAATTTGCAATACTTAGGCAAAATTTTACTTTATAAAATCACATTGTGAGTTCAGTAATATTTAGGACTTACGTTTGACACTCTCCTGACTGTAAAAATTTCGCTATCGCTCATTTTTACAACAAAAAGTCAGGAGATTCTTGGTTCACCGAGTCCACTTAGCCTAGACTCCTTGCGTTACCTAAACCAGAGGTGGTTCTCTCCCCAAGCTTTGACTTCCGGTATGCCCTACCGTAGTTGCATTTTGGCAAAATTTGTTTGATTTAAATGCTGTTCGTCTAGCTCCCATGTTCGCGTTAGCGTCTCGTAGAGAAGATTTTACCTATTCCTGGAAAGGAACTAGAACTGTGGAATAGAACCCTATATCTTCAATTGTCTTGGCGTAGCCTCTCCCTTTGGGAGAAGGTACAGGTCTGCGTATTAAGCAGCAATAGGGTTTTTTAAGTGGTTGATTACCCTTCCACCATTTGAATTTTACCATGTTGACGGCAAATTTATTTGCCGTTTACGCTACATCTCCGATTTAAAAATACGGAGTTTTGCGCTTCTCGTCCTACCTTATAAGTGATGAAAAATTAAGGGAGTCGAGAGTAGGGGAGAAGTTGCAGTAAGTTTTTCCCTCTGCTCCTCTGCCCCTTTGCCTCTTGTGCCCAATGCCCAATGGTTCTAACTTTCTGCTTCTTGCTCAGTTTCTAGAGATGCTGAAAAATAGGTGTTAATCCAATTCAGTAAGGGCACTAGTGACACCAGCATACAAGCAGAGTAGAGATCGCCACCCCAACCCTCATGCAGCCATTTAAAAGCCGCTTCTTGACCCGTACCGTGAAAGAAAGTCAGTAAAGTATTACGAATGATATTGGCACTAATACTAACGATCGCAGCAAGAGATAAAAACGATATAGTTGTCCGCCGTGAAGACAAAGCATCTGTCCAATAAAGCAGCATCAAGCCCACGTAGAGAGTCGTAAACAACATTTTCAACCCTGCACAATAGGGAGCAACTTCTACAATCCGTCCTCCCACGTAAAGATTGATCTCATCTACGGTTACTTCCATACCAAATTGATTTAGTATGAAGCCTGCTGTACCAGCGATGAAGCTTTGCAAAGGCATGGTATAGGGAGCAATCAGATATGGTAATGCTGTTGGGGTTGCTAAAAATACTAGTAGTAGAGGGAATCCTTGTAATCGCAAACCTGCTATTCCCTTAAACCACAAGCATAATCCTATCAATATCACGGGCAAGGAAAGGTTAACCCACTCTGTAACACCGCTAAGATAAAAAATTGCCCCCAATAACAATAAAACAGCGCCCAAAGGATTGATGGTATCTGGCAAACGTCTCCACTTTTTCCGGTTCATCCAGCCCAGATAAGCCGCAAATGGTAGACCAATAATCCCGTGGCTGAAATATTCGTGTTCTGTACTGATATTTTTGTGCAGCCAACCATCCAACCAGTGTAGCAATATTGGAGCATAAAGCAGCAGCAAAACGCCTAAAATAGCTATATTTAACAAGCCTGATGCGTTTATATTTTTAACCTGTTGCTGGAGTGCCATGATTTTCAGTATTAGTCATTGGTCATTGGTCATTGGTCATTGGTCATTTGCAAAGGACAAAGGACAAATGTCTAATTGTTAGATGCACATTAGGTATGAATTAACTTCAGGCTAGCACGCTACCAAGGTCAGCAGAAGATAGATTGTCTGTCTGATAACTTGTTGAGACTGCATTAGCGATCGCTGCTACAACTTCTTTAACTTGGCTACTACTCAAACCAGGATACATCGGTAATGATAATATTTGCTTTGACAACTTTTCTGCTTGGGGAAAATCTCCCGGTTGATAGCCTAAGTTGGTGAATGCTGGCTGGAGATGGCAAGGAATTGGATAGTGAATACCAGTTTGTATTCCCGCTGCTGTGAGTTTTTCCTGGAGTTGCTGGCGTTCTATTGGGCAAGAATCATCTACTTTAATCACATAAAGATGATAGACATGTCCTGTATCACTTTGATTTTCTATAGGGATAATCCCAGCAGTTGCCAAGGGTGCTAGTTCATTATCATACTGCTGGGCAATAGTCAGGCGATCGCGATTCCACTGGGGTAAATATGGTAATTTTTTGTGCAAAATTGCTGCTTGCAAAGTATCCAAGCGGCTATTCGTACCTGATTCAGTATGAAAATACTTTTGCGATGCACCATAATTTCGCAAGCGTACCATCTTCTGCGTTACATCTGAATCTCGTGTCAGCAGCATTCCCCCATCCCCAAATGCTCCCAAATTTTTGCTGGGATAGAAACTAAAAGCTGCTGCTATTCCTATTGAACCAGCGTAATATCCGTCTCTTTGGGCAAGATGTGCTTGAGCGGCATCTTCAAAAATTAGGAGTTTATAGGTATCGGCAAAGTTCACTAAATCGCGTGGTGATACCATCTGACCATAGAGATGCACAGGGATAATTGCTTTGGTTTGAGGCGTAATTGCCTTTGCTGCTTCTCTTAAGTCAATTAAAGCAGTTTGGCGATCGCAATCTACCAAAATTGGTTTGGCGCCAGCACGTAATACCCCAATTAAGGTGGCGATAAAAGTATTTGCGGGTAAAATCACTTCATCACCAGCACCAATGTTACACGCTTGTAATCCTAGAGCGATCGCATCTGTTCCTGATGCCACACCAACTCCATAAGCTGTACCAGATACTGCCGCAAATGCTGCTTCAAAATCTGAAAGTGCTTGCCCTAAAATAAAATCTCCTCGTTCCAATACAGATTGGATTGCATCTTGCAATTGCGTTTGAATTGGTTCATGTTGTAACTTTAGGTCTACAAAAGGAACTCTAATAGTCATTTTATTCATTACCAATTGTCCTCAAAAAATGTTTTTGCACATGGAAAAAATAGAAACCATTGTACAATTTTCGGCATGAAATTGTAATAGATTTAATCTATTGGATAAAGGCTTAGATCAACTATTTAGTTGGTTATAGTTAATTCAAAATCACACCCTCTTAATTTGAGCGCCTGAAGTTGCCATCAGACTTCTCTAAAGCCGCCACTCCAACTTCTCTCAAAATTCAAAAAGTTCAGAAACTGGGCTTTTCAATAATTTGGTAGCTTGCTAATCCGTAGGGATATGGTTGGCCTATTTAGGTCATCCTGCACTAGGATTATCATCTCTGGGTGCTAGCTGTTATCAGTAAAATGTCTATATTTAATTACACTAACATCTATTTTTTTAAGTAAATTTACTTTGAATGTTCCAGTCCAAATTTTCCCTTATATACATAAAGAATGACAGCCCCTTTGTATTGTATCCTTAGCATTAGCTTACCCTGGCTGAATCCAAATCTAACGCAGTCTGATTGTAAAATCTCAAGCAATAAAGACTACACCAGTGCTAAATAAAGAACATTTAGCACCAGTAACTAGTAACTAGCAGACACCACATCTTGGCTTAATGGAAGGGAGAAAAATTTTTTGCCTTAAATTTGTTTGTCAGAGGCAAAATTAGGGAATGCTTAAAAATAGCAATTGATAACCTAGAAATAGGACTTGGATCAATTACAGAATCGAGAAATTATTAAGGTAGCAGTGGCAATGATAGAGCCTGAAAACAAATTATTTGCCCTAAAGGATGGTTGGGATTCTCATGAATCAAGAGAACAGCAACGCCTCAAAGCTTTGTCGGATTTAGGTTTGCGGCAAGCAGAAACGATTCCGGTTTTTGAAGAAGCCACACAGACTGCCGCCCGCTTTTTGGAAGCACCAATTTCCATATTGGGATTTGTGGATCAAGAACGCCATTGGTTCAAATCGGCGATAGGCTTATCTAGACTGGGGCTAATGAATCATTTGGCACAAAGCCGCCAACTACTACGCCGGGAATCATTTTGCACTCAGGTAGTAGACAACTTTCAAGTATTTGTAATTAATGATACGCATAAACTTACCGATCCAGTCCTTGCTGGCAGCAAGTTAGTGCAAGATTATGGTATTCGTGCTTACTTAGGAGCGCCATTAATTGATGCTGAGGGACATTGTTTGGGTGCATTAGCGGTGATGGATTTAGTCCCGCGCAATTTTACAACCCGAGACATTGAGTTTTTACAAATCATTGCTCGTTGGAGCATGAGTGAATTTGAGCGTAACCGACTCCTGCAAGGGAAACTCGAATCAAGCGCTGCCAAGAACGTTCCGATATTTTCACTGAATGAGGAACGTAACACTGAGATTAAAATCACTGCATCCACTCAAGATAGCGACTCTGTTTCTACTAAGCAACTGAAGCTAGAACTTTTGAGTCAGCTAACTCAGGAGTTACGCACGCCCTTAACATCTGTACTCGGTATGGCTAGTGTTTTAGGACGTGAGATTTATGGGCCTTTGACGACTAAGCAGAGAGAATATTTAGAAATTATCCAACACAGTGGTCGGTACTTACTTTCCCTAGTAAACGAAATTACCGAACTAGGAGCTATGGATGAAAACTCAACTGTGCTAAATCTAGCTCCCGTGGATATTGAAATGTTATGCCAACAAGCTATCAATACCCTAGAAGAAGTAGCTAATCGCCGCGAGCAAGATATTCGCCTGTCTATAGAACCGGGACGCAGTCGCATTTGGCCTTTAGATAAAGACAAGGTGCGGCAAATGCTTTATCATCTGGTTTTCAGTGTGATTCAACTTTCGGCTACAGGTAGTATTGTTCGCATTCATGTTTCTTACAAAGAAGATACGCTCAACATTACTATTTGGGTTTCCCATCCCTGGTTAGGGGATGGCATAACAGAGGTTGATCCTTACTTCCGTCTCAATTCTTTGTCGCTGCTGGAGCTTACAGGTGAGATAGCAACTTACAATACTTATACAGAAAGACAAGAGCAACTAGATACTTCATCAGTAGCAGTGGAAAATTCCAAAAACTTGAGTGATTCCCACTCAAATTTCTTTGCTACTAGTTCAGGTATAAATTTAGCTAAATCACATGGAAGTCTTTCTCGTGAAAGCTTGGGTTTATTACTAAGTTGTCAACTGGCAGAATTGCATGGCGGACATATTTTGATTCAAGGTTCACCAGAATCAGGATATCGTTATGTGCTTTCTTTGCCACTGCAACTGGCGACTTCTTCACCAGCAATTAGCGATGTCTAATCGTGGGGATTGGAGAAGGTGGGCCCCCTCTGGGGATAAGGGGTAATGGAGATTGGGAAAGACGTATTTTCTATCTATATTTCATTAGTTCGTAGCGAATTCTCTGTGTGCTTCTGCACTTACCTATGCCTTTAAATTTCAACCCTCAATTCGCCACCATTTTACGTCAAGCTTTACTAAGTATATGAACAACTATCTTAACTTCCTATTGGCTGATGGCTAGGATATAAGAGCGCCATCACCGAAACAGTGCTGAGTGCTGAGTAACGAGTGCTGAGTAAAAATTAAGATTAACAGACTAGGCATATAAGGTAGTCGCGCCCCTAAATTTATTGATGAAAAAAATAAAAATATTTTTTTCGAGATACTCATGCTGAGAAAAAATGTGTCCTTGTTTCAATCCCCCGCTTCGCTATGGGGTTACTCAGCACTCGGCACTCCTAAAGCGATGTACAATTTCTGTTATTACCTTTTTATAGCTATAGGCATTATGATCAATTCCAAGTTCTGCGTCGGCAGGCTAATCGATCGCAATGTTTTTTATGAATTTAGTCTGGCAACGATTTACTCTATCAACTTTACCGCTCAAAGAATATCTTGCTACCAGTTATGTACACCGCTCTCTGGTGGGATTGCTAAGTTCTTGGCGGCCAACTAGCGTCTTGCTCCAGTGGGGAGATGCGATCGCAGCGGCTTTACTTAGCTTAATATATGCTCTTGCACCTTTTGCTTCGAGTACGTTGGTGGGTTTTTTGTTGGTGGCTTGTGTCGGATTTTGGCTGTTGTTGACTTTATCTGATGAAGTAACACCAGCAAATGTCTCGTCAGTCACTCCGATTCACCTGCTGGTATTGCTCTACTGGGGAGTTGCCGCAGTCGCAACAGCATTATCACCAGTGAAAAAAGCGGCACTTAACGATTTGGGAACGTTGACCTTGTATTTGCTACTATTTACCCTTTGTGCCAGGGTATTAAGGTCGCCTCGCCTCCGTTCTTGGATTATCATCCTTTATCTGCATGTATCGTTAATTGTTAGTGTATACGGGTTGCGGCAATGGTTTTTTGGAGCCACAGCACTGGCAACTTGGGTTGATCCAGAATCTCCTATGTCTAAGACTACAAGAGTCTATAGTTATTTAGGCAATCCCAACTTATTGGCTGGATATTTGTTACCAGCAGTAATTTTTAGCTTAGTGGCAATTTTTGCATGGCAAAGCTGGCCGAAAAAAGCTTTAGCATTAACGATGCTAATTGTCAATAGTTCTTGCCTAATTCTGACTTTTAGTCGTGGCGGTTGGATTGGACTAGTGGTGGCAGTTTTAGCTGTGATGGCATTGCTAGTTT
>CAXUOL010000101.1:0-13690 GCA_964252435.1 uncultured Nostoc sp. | reverse complement strand
GGAGTCACAAAATCTGTATTCTGGTCTATTGCTGTTGCCAGGTTGCGATAGTGCTGTGCCTGTTCAGACTCAGGAGCATACTCAATCACAGTCTTGCGGTGGAACTCTGCTCGCTGCACCATGTTGTCTCTGGGTATGAAGTAGATCATTTGAGTCCCCAGTTTCTCTGCTAGAGCCTCAATTAGATCGTTTTCCTGATCGACTTTGCGAGAGTTGCAGATCAATCCACCCAGACGTATACCGCCTATCGGAGCGTACTTTTGAATGCTTCGGCAGATGTTGTTAACGGTATACATTGCCATAATTTCCCCAGAAGTGACAATGTAAATTTCTTGAGCTTTGCGCTCACGAATGGGCATGACAAATCCACCGCATACCACGTCACCCAGACCATCATAAAATGTATAATCAAGTCTAACTGCATCATCATAAGCACCTAATTGTTCTAGCAACCCAATTGATGTCAGAATGCCTCTACCTGTACATCCCACACCAGGTTCCGGCCCACCCGATTCCACACACAGCGTCTTCCCCCATCCCTCCTGGCGGAAGTCTTCTAAATTCACATCATCTTCTTCTTTACGCAACGTATCAAGTACAATCTTCTGGTGGAATCCCCCCAAAAGGAGCCGGGTGGAGTCTGCTTTCGAGTCACACCCTACAACCATCACCTTACGACTCATATCAGTCAGTCCAGCCACGACGTTTTGAGTCGTTGTGGATTTGCCAACTCCCCCTCTTCCATAAATAGCGATTTTCCGCATAAAAACCTCGGTAATGGCGCAGACTTATTGATTCGGCTCCAAGATTCAAGTAGGTGTTGAATTAAATTGAAGTTGTAGTTTTTGAAAGTGTTTACTACCCAGTTTGTGACTGCATTGATGCTGTTAGATAGTGGATATCAGCCGTCTATCCAGCACTATAAATATTGCAGTTATCTGCTAGAAGTTAAAGAGCTTCTTACAGATATAACAGTAAATATTACTAGGATGTGAGATACAACAAGGGAGCTAAAAATTAGTTCCAATCCTGTCACTAATAATTCAAAAAACTTCCATAGCTACGACAGGTGAATGAGAAATTTCTGCTTGTTCACAGCAAGACAAGCATTATTTTGGTTGCAAAGAAGATACATAGAAAAATCAGTCCAGCCTACGCTATGGCAACAGCTTCGCCAAACGAAAAACCGATTTTTAGGCAGTTTTGCTCCACTTCGATTAACGTTATGCCGTCACCAATAACTGATGAGGCTGGTCTGATACTCACTTCAAAGGAATCTAAGGAATTTTTGTTCTGGTATTAGATTCCCTATAAATAAAGAATATCATACATTTGGCCAATTTACTTGCGCTGAGGAATTAATTTACAAACAGTATTCGTGGTTACAATTAGTCATCAGCGAGAAAGCCACAAAGCCGATAATTGCGTGATTCTGTTGTTGAAAGTTGAGAAAATCTTGTCGATTTATCCAATTGAGATATCTATAATCAGCACAGAAATTCAATTTTTCATCTCTTCATTTCCAGTTAGAATAGTCTGTCTACTTCAATTATTTAAACTCTGATATTTCCCCGGATTAACTTGGCTGAGAATCTAGACAAAACTGTCTATTATAAAGCGGATATATTTCGGTTTTCCAATATTAATTTGCCTAATTGTTATCAGCTTTACTATTATTAATTTCCCCCGTTGATAAGATTTTGAAATCAAGGAACTTAAAGAAGTTTCTCACAAAAATAAACAGATTGAAGAATGATTCTTCTTCTTAACAATACAAGGAGCAATCAGCCATGCCAATGAAGTTGTTTAAGTGCGACGAAACTATCCCCGAACGGGAGAAGCACATATATATTAAAGAGAAAGGAGAAGATACAACCCAGTTTCTCCCTAGCGCCCACGTTGAAACCATTCCCGGCTCATTATCGGAACGCGGATGCAGCTATTGTGGTGCAAAGCTAGTAATTGGTGGTGTCCTCAAAGATACCATCCAGTTGATACATGGACCTGTAGGCTGTGCCTATGACACATGGCACACCAAACGTTATCCCAGCGACAATGGCAACTTCCAACTCAAATATGTCTGGTCATCGGACATGAAGGAACAGCACGTTGTCTTCGGTGGTGAAAAGCTGCTCAAGAAAGCGATGCTGGAAGCCTTTGCAGAATTTCCTGACATTAAGCGGATGATGGTCTACACCACCTGCTCTACTGCTTTGATTGGCGATGATATTAAGCCTGTAGTCAAAGAAGTCGAAAAAGAACTGGGTGATGTTGATATCTTCACTGTCGAGTGTCCGGGTTTTGCTGGGGTAAGTCAGTCCAAAGGACACCACGTATTCAACATGGGGTGGATGACTGATAAAGTCGGAACTTATGAGCCAGAAATTACTAGCCCATACACGATTAATGTGATTGGTGACTACAACATTCAAGGAGATACCTTTGTCTTAGAAAAGTACATGGAAAAAATGGGTGTGCAAATTATTGCCCATTTTACTGGGAATGGAACTTATGATTCATTGCGTGGGATGCACAGAGCGCAGTTGAATGTGACTAACTGTGCGCGGTCTGCTGGGTATATTGCCAATGAATTAAAGAAAAAATATGGCATTCCCCGGATCGATGTGGATACTTGGGGCTTTGACTATGCTAAGGAGGGGTTACGCAAAATCGGGGCTTTCTTTGGGATTGAGGATAGAGCCGAAGCGGTGATTGCCGAAGAGGTGGCTAAATATGAGTCGAAGTTGGCTTGGTATAAGGAGCGCTTGACTGGGAAAAAGGTCTGTATTTGGACTGGTGGTCCGCGTTTGTGGCACTGGACGAAGGCGCTGGAAGACGATTTGGGGATGAGAGTGGTGGCGATGTCGTCGAAGTTTGGGCATCAAGAGGATTTTGAAAAGGTGATTGCCAGAGGTGAAGAGGGTACTATCTATATTGATGATGGTAATGAACTTGAATTTTTCGAGGTGCTGGAGATGGTCAAGCCGGATTTGGTTTTGACTGGACCACGGGTGGGTGCTTTGGTGAAGAAGTTGCATTTGCCTTATGTGAATGGTCATGGCTACCACAATGGTCCTTATATGGGTTTTGAAGGTGCGGTGAATATGGCACGCGATATGTATAATGCCATCTACTCGCCTCTGATGAAGTTGGCTAAAGATGACATCCGTTCTGAGCAAACGAAAACTGTTATCTCTGAAGAAAATAGTAAACTTGGGGAGAGTGAAGTAGAACAATCGAAATCTATTGATATTACATCCACCGAACCGATGCCTACGGCGGTAAACTACGTAGTACTTGAAAGTTCAAAATTTGATACTCAACCATTGCTAATATCTGATAATCAACCATTACTTCAGGAGAACGAAGTACAACAATCGAAATCTATTGATATTACATCCACCGAACCGATGCCTACGGCGGTAAACTACACAGTACTTGAAAGTTCAAAATTTGATACTCAACCATTGCTAATACCTGATAATCAACCCTTACCTCAATTGCAGCAAATTGGTGATAAAATTTCTGCATTTTTGGCTCAATTGCCTAAAAACTTAGGTAGCTTTTCCACTGAGTACCAGATGCCAATTATTTGTTTTGCTACAATTATTACAGCGACTGTTGCAGTTAAGATAATTTTAGCTGTATTAGATGTAATAAATGAAATTCCCCAGTTAAATCTAGTTTTTGAGTTGACTGGAATTGGTTACTTAATCTGGTTTGTTTTCCGATATCTATTCAAAGCTTCTACTCGGCAAGAATTAGCTGCACAAATTAGTTTTATCCAAAAAGAAATTGTCGAGGGACAAGATTCATAAGCTATTATGCTTCCACATTTTCTTTCTTTCATCGTGAAAAAAAGCACAAGGCAAACAAACACATTCCCCGCGCTATGCAAGAAGTTGCTCGGATTTTGAGAGCAAATAGCCCGTCGTAGGCATTGCTATTCGCTTCTCTACGAACGCGAATAGCGTGTCGGAGACAGAGGCTGCGCCCTAAGCGTATGCCACAGTACGACACGCTCTGCATAGCTGGTTTTTGAGCAGGGGTACGCTCGCCGTAGCCATCGTAAAAGCACCACAGTCGTAGTTACTCATGAAATCTTGTCATGTGTGTAAGTCGTGCAAAATAAAAAAACTTTTTACTTAAAGTTTTGATAAAGTCAGCGTTTAATTACGTAGTTGAATTGATTTTTTCCAACCAAGTTGGTATGATAGCTTCAATCAAAAACACAAATTCGTATAAAAAAATATGCCATAAATACTGTTGAATAATTCATAAAGTTTAAATGCTCAGATCAAGGACTATTTAAGCATTAGTAGTGAGGAAGTCGAGATATTTGTCAGCAATCCTATCTATGCGATCGCCATACATCGAATGTCACTCACAATGGAAAATCTGCTTGAGAAGTTTCTCGCTTTCAACATTTTTGAAACAAGCTATTAGTAAATCCAAGGAGATAATTTATGTTAAAAACAAAGTTTTTTCAAAAACCATTAATGGTTATTCTGGGGTTAGCATTAGCTACTGTTTCTACCGCTCAACCCTCCAAAGCTGCTATCTTTACTTATCAGGGAGATACTACAAATGAACCGATTTGGCGGCGTGTAGCACCAGGGAATCCTCCCACTCTTATCAGTGGTGAAAAAGATGGGAATTTGGGAATGAGTGTACCTTACAGTGTATTTGATTTTACGGTAGATCAATCAGGTTTATATAATATAAGTGGTGAATCTGAACCTACGCCACCTGCAAATAGAAAATGGGATATTTTCTTAGCTTTATATCAGGATAATTTCAATCCTACTGAACAATTAACCAATATTCTTATAGCAAATACTACTACTAATGGTAGTACTGTTACTTTCAACCGAGAACTCCTTACAGGACAGAAATACTTTTTAGTTACTACCGGTCGTCGAGTGAATGATTTTGGCAAGTTTAGCAACACAATAAGTGGTTCAGGTCAAATTACACCAATTCCTGAATCAGATTCAATATCTGCTATGTTAGTCACAAGTGGTATAATTTTACTACTATATAAGCGAAAAGTAGGTTTAAAAATATAGCATTTCTAAATCATTTGTAAGCATATCCCCAACTTGTGAATAAGTCAGGGATGTGCTTACAAAGTAGTTATGACTGCTATAGTTGAACTCATATAATTAGAATACTCTATACTCTGCCAACTGCCTTTTGTATTGTTAGCTAACTACTTGTTTCCAGAGAATGGAGGCGATCGCCTTTTGTGTAGGGATTGGATTTTTACTATCGACTAAGCACCTGCATCGAGATTGTGAAAAAAAGCAATCCTGAGAGCCAATCGGCACTGTAGTGCAGTCGATGCTACTGGAGTTACCATGTGCCAGGAATTATCTGAGCGCACAATCACAGCCGAAAACTGTGCCAGTGGTGCAATATCTTGGAAGACAGATTCTGGTTTTTCGTCAAGGAGAATTCGCAAACAACCACCCCAGTCCATAGGCCATTGTTCATTGAAAAATAGCAAATGAGTCAAAGCTTTCGATGGTTCATCAGTATGAGGGCGATGACAGTGACCTAGATTATATCGACGAAAGCCAATCACCATTGCACAGTCTTTCAATTCTACCCCAGACATCTGTGTTAAGGCTTGGCGGTAAGCAGGTGTCCACAGTTCTTCTATCATTTGTCGCCAAATACTGCTGAGATTACCAAGATTAGAAGATAATCTTCCTTGTGCAATGCGATCGCGCCAACGAACTGACAACTCAGGGCTGGCGCGATGGCTACGCCCGCCGCAGGCATCGCTAAACTTGTACATCAAAGCAATATCCTCGTTACTAGCAAGCATATCACTCCAAAGGTATCCATATCCTGACCCTATTGATAAGCGAAACTGTTCCTGGGGAAAGCTGGCAGCAAGTTCCAAGCTAGCTGCTTTGGGCAACAAATTCTCTATCACAGCATAACTGTATGGAACTGATTGCATTGTTGTGTGATAAATGGCATCTAAATTTAGCATTCTCAATCTTCTTTGGATTATGTTTGTAATTTACACTATCTGTATGATTGCTAAATTCAAGCTTGATATTATAAGTCAATAGTTTGCAATTTCAGCATTTAACTAATTTTGGCGACTGAGGTATATATTCTTTCTTAACAAAGTTATTTTGTTACCAACTATTTGGGAGGATAGTAGTAATTATTACAATTCGTACAACTAAATGAGATTAGGTTGAGTGTGAATCTTGATTGAGCTATTTATTTGTCAGCCGAGCATAAAACTAAAATGAGTGTTTTCTTCTCAGATGAGGCGATCGCTAGGTTAATTCAGGAAGATGTTCCCTACCTAGATTTGACAACCTACGGACTTGGCATTGGCAAGCAACCTGGTAAAATCGAGTTTTCTACCCGTCATCCGATGACCATTTGCGCTACTGAAGAAGCAGCCAGAGTATTAAAATATTGTGGTGCCGAAGTTCATTATCAAGTCGAAAGTGGTACAGTCTGCCAGGAGAAGCAATTAATTCTTCAAGCTAGTGGCACTGCTCAAGCTTTGCATAGTGGCTGGAGAGTTGCTTTAAATTTGATGGAATACGCCTCCGGCATTGCTTCGCGTACAAGAGTATTAGTGGATACTGCCAAAACAGTAAATCAGTCTGTTTCTATTGTGACTACTCGTAAATGTTTTCCAGGTACTAGAGCGCTTTCCATCAAAGCAGTTCTAGCTGGCGGGGGTTTTTTTCATCGTTTAGGATTATCTGAAACAGTTCTGATCTTTAACCAACACCTGATATTTCTGGGAGGTATAGTTGGGCTAATTGAGCGCATGAATGAACTGCGACGACAGTTTCCAGAACAACATATTTGCGTTGAAGTAGATACACCAAAAGATGCTTGGATGGCTGCTCAAGCAGGTGTAGATTTAATTCAGTTTGATAAAATTCCCCTACCAGACCTTGAGCCTTTAGTTTTAAAGTTGAAGCAGCAGTATCCAAACTTAAAACTAGCAGCGGCTGGTGGTATTACCTCTGAAAATATAAAGGATTATGCTAGCACTGGTGTAAATATTTTAGTGACAAGTTCACCGTACTTTGGTAAACCATGCGATATTGCAGTCAAAATGACGATGGCACAGTAGTGCATTTTTATATTTAGTTTGATACTTAAGATTGCAGTTGTTAAAACGCAGGAGTTGAGCCAGAAAGAACAGCGCTTACGCAAGACTTAGAACAGAAGTAGGTGGGTGTTTTACGAAGCTCTTAAGCAGTTGAAATAGAGCGATATAGCCATCTATCGCTCTATTTCAACTGCACTAAGACTTGTAGCATATATTTGATCTATTGGTTGTATACATGGAGTAGTCTAGTCGCTGTATGGTTTTGCTTCAACTATAGTGTCGGGACAACTACAACCCTTCCCCATAACTCGGACAGTTTTCCAATTTACAGGTGAGTCTCACTTATAAAGCAATACAGTTCAGTTAAGCATTTCTTCCTTCTCTTCCTTTTCTTCCTTCTCTTACTTTGCGCTCTTTGCGCTCTTTGCGGTTCGTTAAAAAATTGAATTTGACAAAGAGTTAAGCCTTAACTGAACCGTATTGACTTATAAAGAGTTTATTAGCTTGATAGTTACCTATTTATAAGACAAATAACGACAGCTTAGTTTCTTTACAATATTAAGCTGAACTATTTTAAAAAGAAATAAAAATTAATTTTGTTAGTGTTTGATTACTATATTAGTTGGTATTTCACTCAATAAGTTGGTATTATCTTCATTAGATTACACAGATACACTTATCCATTTTGAAAGACGCAAATCTAACAACAGGTTTGCGGCTAACTTTGACCAGAAAAGAAAACTAGCTATTTTGTATCGTTTGGTAAGGAATTGAAAGTTTAATGATAGAACCGTTTTGATTTTTATCTAACAAAAATTATTGTCAACTAGCTCAGTTTTGGCGATAACGATACTAATTTTTAGTGAGCAAACAGCTTTGAGCAAAATTATCTAATTTTTTCAATATTCAGCAGTAAATGGAGAAATGTTTTATGCGTTTTACCCGCACGATACCCATTGCATCTTTAATACTATCGATACTGGTTTTATGGCAGCCTACTTTAGCTGACTCAAAGAGTAATCTTCCCCGGAATCGAGAAGAAAAAATATCATCTCTTTGGAATCAAAATAAGTGTCTTGGAGGTTCTTCGCAAAGTTTTCGCTTGGGTGGAGAACTCAAGAATCCAACTACTTATAACTTGCAAAAGCTGAGAAATTTACGAGATGCTTTAAAAACCCAAAATCCAGCATTAGTTACTGAAATTACTGTGAGCTTTCAAACCGGCTCAGGCCCACGAACAGAAACATACTATGGAGTCCCCCTATGGGAATTGATTAATAATCCGAAAGCCGGAGGTGGTCTAAAACCTGGGAATTCTGGGGTGAATAGTAAAAACTCTTTACTGAGGCAATATGTTCTAGTTGATGCCACAGATTGCTATGGTGCAGTCGTAGCTATTGGGGAAATTCAACCTAACTTTGAAGGGAAAACAGTGCTAGTTGCATTTGCAAAAAAAGATAGTGATGGTAAAGTCGTGCCTTTAACAGACGAAGGATTTGCTCGTTTAGTAGTTCCAGGTGACAAAGCTGGAGGTCGTTACGTTAGTAATGTAACAAATATCCTCATATTATCTGCTCCTCCTTCTCCTTTGAAACCAAAATATTTCTGATATAGAGGCTAAGGTTATCAGCCTCAATAATATCAGCAATAACTTCTGGAGACATTTGTAAATCTATTGAGTATGACTGGCGAAAAGCAAGTTTTACGTCCACCATATCTTCAATAATTAACAAAGCCCAATACGGTTTGGATAAGCTGTTGAGGCAGGGGAGGAAAAAGAGTTATTGAGCAATAATTCTTTCTCCTCCTGTTCAATAACTGCTTACCTCAACTGATAACTTTCTTGTCTCGAATTGTAAGTAACAAAGCTAACATTTGTCTATATAAAGTAATTGACTTTTTCCAACTTAGTTGGTAATGTGAGCCTTGAGGAGAAAATACTCAAAAACTTGAAGATTTTAGTGAACAGATGAAAAAATATTTTTTGACAGGTTCTTTGGCAGCTTGTGCCTTTAGTGTTCTGATACCAAATCAAGCTTTTGCAGCTAATCTCAACTTATATGGAGCAGGTAGTTTAAGAAATGCATTAACGGAAGTCAGCCAAGACTTCACCCAAGAAACAGGAATAGTAACGAATACAGTATTTGGGCCATCAGGGATTAGAGAGCAAGCAATAGAAACAGAACTCCAACTGGGACAGCCTACTGCTGATGTCTTTGCTAGTGCAGATATTGGAAATCCCCAAAAACTCTACATTAAGGGGTTGAGCAGTCAGCCAGTGGAATTTACTCAAAACCAGATTGTAGCGGTGTTTTCCTCAAAGTATTCTCAGGCAAAAATTATACCAAATCAGGTGTTAGATTACTTACTAAATCCCAACATCAAGTTGGGAATTGCAACACCTATATTAGATCCTCTTGGAGACTACACTCAACAGATATTTACTCAAGCTAATTCAAAAAACCCTGGTAGTTTTGATACCCTCAATAGTAAAGCCTTGCAATTAACAGGTGGAACGAATTCCCCAATAGTCCCATCAGGACAGGACAGCTTAGTGTATTTTCTAGACAACACTCAGCAAGCAGATGTTTTCTTAGCTTACTATACTGGCGCGATCGCATCGCGAAAAATTGATCCGAGCCTGCAAGTAGTTGGGCTACCAGATTATTTGTCTGTTGCAGCACCATTCGGTTTAACAGTTATCAAAAATGCTGACCCGAATGCACAGAAACTAGCAGATTATATTTTGTCAGAGAAAGGACAGCAAATTTTGCATAAGTATGGCTTCATTAGCCCCACCAAATCAGTACCCGAACCCAACTATGTTTGGGGACTATTACTAGCTGCGGCTATGGGTTTAGCACTCAAGAAAAAATTGGCAGAGCCAAAGCAAAAGATACAAGTTTAAAATCTTGGATAAACTGAATCAAAATTGCAGCGATCGGAAAATGATTGTAGTCTGATATCCAAGTTCTTCTGTAAGGCAGAAGATAACATCTCACTAAATGAGGAGAATCAACAATCTGATAGTTGTTAGTATTAATCAGTTCAGAATTATCTTATAACTAAGGAGTATAAAAGTATGGAAGTTAGCGCTCGTAATTCCTTAAAAGGAACTATTAAGAAAATTCACCCAGGAGCAGTCAACTCTGAGGTAACATTAGAAATTGTGCCTGGGGTGGAAGTAACTGCAATTATTACCAAGGAGTCAGTAGAGCATCTCCAACTTCAAGAGGGAAAACAAGCGATCGCTGTGATTAAAGCATCAGATGTCATAATTGCTACAGAATAGCTCGAAATGAGTGGATAAGTTGTGGCGATCCGTTTATAGAGCGATCGCTACAATTATCCGATTATTTTGGTAAAATCTGTAGAGGATTTTAAAAATAGAATGAATGCAGTAAATCTGGTAATTACTGCTTAGTCAATGACTTTATTAGACTTGGCTAAAAAGATGTTGTTTACGAATTTTCCGAGCAAGAACGGCTACCACACACCAGACATGAAGGATCGTGATAAGAATGTCGTTTGGCAAATTCCATTCGCATCAAGTCGATTGTCAGCAGTTGTGACAATAACGGTTCACTAAACTTAGTAATCAGCTTGATTACCTCTAATGCACTAAGACAAGCTAGTGTCCCAGAAACAGCACCGACAACCGAGAACCCACGCTGATTCCAATCCGGCTTTTCTGGGAACAAGCATGATAGACAAGGAGTGACACCAGGAATAATCGTCGTCAGGTAAGCTTCCATTCCGTCCATTGCCGCTTCTACCATTGGTTTTTGCCAGCGTACGCAAGCCTGATTAAGCAAGTTCCGCTCTGTGAAATTGTGGGCGCAATCAACAGCTATATCAGCAGATTGCACTAAAGAGTCTACATTCTCTTTTGTAACGTAATCATGAACTGCTTCCACCCGAATATCAGGATTAATAGCTTGCAGAGTTTCTCTGGCTTTGAATACTCTTGGCTTACCTACCCAATCATTTGTCATCAGAACCTGACGATTCATATCATCTAGCCGTAAGTCACCACCCCGAACTAGAATTAGCCGCCCAACACCTGCTACTGCCAAATAAAGCGCTGATGTACCGCCTAATCCCCCTACACCTGTAACCAAAACCGTTGCAGACTTCAAGCGCTTTTGTCCCGCTTCTCCAAAATTGGGAAGCATCATTTGGCGGTGATAGCGTTCTAACTCACTGGGTGTTAAGTTCATCGCTTTTTAATTCTTTATCAGTCGTAAAATTTACCACCTAGTTGGTAGCAATTATTGTAGTTTTCTATACATTTTTCTAATTTAGTACCTGTAAAGTTGGTATTTATTTCAGGCATCATTAAGAGAGCTATGTGCAAATATAGCGATATCTACGATGGGCTACGCCTACGCGAATGTGGTGCTACTCCCTCTGCAAAGATGTCGTGATAGTTCTTTATTCAATCATCCCTGCTCGAATGGCACTAAGTTAAGCTGAATGGTAGGCAACGTAAGGATTGCAGAGGGGAATTTCTAAATATCCGTTCGTATTGCCTAAAACTTCTTCTTTCTCCCCTGCTCCTCCGCTCCTCTGCACCCCTGCTGCCTCAACGATTGTCCCTTTTCTTAGTGCCATTCCATCCCTGCTCTTTGTTTGCTCTTTGTCCTGGGTTGAATGCCCAATAAAATAAACCCTACAGCAAAGCTGTGGGGTCTTTGAGGTATTATTGCTTTCTAGTGGCATAATACTACCTCGCCCGACTGGAGCGATCGCAATTTTATGGAGACATTTGGTTATGTAGCTAATAGACTAAATAGCTTTGGTTTAGCTTATCTACCACATATTATTGATGGGACAGTTATACCAACAACTTACCTACGCGTAGGCGTAGCCCGCACTTCTCTACGAGACGCTGCGCTAACGGCAAGCTCAGTGACCATCGTAGACATCGCTTTACAAGGGGCAGTTTGATTGTTCCTGCCTTAATAGAATGCCAACAATTGTTTTAGTCTACAGCAATTATTACGTCTGATGATTTAATTATGGCGTGGACTTCTTTACCTTCAGTAAGTTTGAGATTTTCTGCTGATGATTTGGTAATAATTGCAGTCACCTCTACCCCTGCTGCTACTTCTATCGTTACTTCAGTATTTACAGAGCCAACGACGAGGTTTTTTACAGTTCCTTTGAGAGCATTACGAGCGCTAACTTGCATTTGATGACTCCTACTGTTTTTTCCTTTACACGTAAATAATAACAAGTAATTAAATTAATCTGTATGGCTACAGATAGAAAATATATAAATTTTTTGTCAGTAACGACGCAGTTATTGATAACAGTCAGTTCTATGTGGTAATTTGTGATTTTTTACCAGTTTTTTTGGTTACTAGTCCATTAGATTGGTAAATTATGAATTAATTAAGAAAAAATGCTTGAGAGACTGCAAATGAATAACAAACGAATTCTGACTTTTGTCAGTTGGGTATTTATCTCGTTTTTACTAATCGTCGGCTGTAGTCAAACGACTACAGCTAACTCATCCTCAACTGCTCTGATTTTGAGCAGCACTACCCAATATTCAGCACAAGTAACAGATCAAACTAAACAACCAGTTACTAATAAACAGCCTGCACAACCAGTTAAAACACCTGCTTCACGTCAACAACCCACTTCTCGACCAGTTTTTATTTTGCCAAAAGCACCTGCTCCATTAAGTCCTGTATCTGGGCGGAGAGCAGGAATGGGTAGTCGAGATAATTGCCCTGCGGTTTCAATCCCGCTCACTGCTTTAGTACCATTTCAAGAGGAACAAAAGGTTGGCAAACATACAAACAAGTCAATTATTGGGACTGTAGAGGGACTAACTACTTTAGAACGGCCTACGTTTTGGTTTTACATCCCCTACACTAAGGATTTATCTAACTCAAACGCTGAATTTAGCTTACAAGATAGCGCCGAAAATGATATTTATAGAAATGCGATCGCCCTACCTTCAAAGCCAAGTATCATTGGTATTTCTCTCCCTAGTACTGCTTCATTAGAAGTAGATAAGACATATCGCTGGTATTTAAAAGTACGTTGTAACCAAGAGACAGCAAGCATTCCTGTATATGTAGAAGGCGACATTAAAAGAATCAATTTAGATGAGCGTATTATGCAACAATTAGAAGCTGCAAGTGAGCCTCGACAAAAAATTATAATCTATGCTGAAAAAGGGATTTGGTTTGACGCTTTAAATCTGCTAGCACAAATACGCATTTATAATTATAATGATCCATATATTAAAAAAGATTGGCAAAGCTTATTGCAATCAATCAATTTGGATAATCTTGCGATGATGCCCCTAATAAAATTACCAACCCGCTAATAATTTCATATCCAGTAAAGTATCTATAATCCTAGATTTCTACAACCAATTACCAACTATAACGTAGGGTGCCCAGTACATCGGACGGTTATATTCAGGAGCTTCAAGTAATTTTAATTGAGCAAAGCGTAAAGCTTCTGCCGTAGTTTTACCACCCACTAACTGGCGGTAAAATTCCTCAATAAATAAAGCTGTAGAGTTATCGCCAATTTGCCATAGGGAGGCTAAAGTACTCCGCGCAC
>CAXUOL010000100.1:0-13694 GCA_964252435.1 uncultured Nostoc sp. | reverse complement strand
ACTTTTCATCCTCTGGGGCCGGAATTACCCGATTTTGTGGGGGCGATTACGGCGGGGTCCACCCCGGGGGGGGGGTGGGTTTGGGGGCTGAGTGGTGCCAAACGACTTGCCAACGAGTTTGAAATTCAGTCTGCGGTGGGAGAAGGGACACAGGTAACAATTGTACGATGGAAATAAAATGAAAGAATCTGTCGCCATCACAATTATTGAATCCAGCCAGACCGGAGAAGCTCGTCGAGCAGCGATCGCTTTGGCAACTCAGCTTGGCTTTCAGGAAACGGAACGAGCCAAGGTTGGCATTGTGGTGACAGAGGTTGCTAACAATCTGGTGCAGCACGCCCACGGCGGAGTAGTGCTGCTGCGATCGCTCAAGCAAGATTCCAGAATTGGCATTGAAATCTTATCGCTAGATAAAGGACGGGGAATGGTTGATGTGGATGAGTGTTTGCAAGATGGCTTTTCCACAGCTGGAACTTTAGGCAATGGAATGGGTGCAATTCGTCGCCTTTCTGGTTTATTTGAAATTTACTCCATTCCCAACCAAGGAACAGCACTGCTGGCTCACCTCTGGCTAGGGCCAGCACTTCATTTGCCTGAGAAGATTTTAGAAATTGGAGCGATCTGTTTGCCCAAACGAGGAGAAGAGGTTTCAGGAGATGCCTGGGCTTGTAAAGTCGATGATTGTCGCAGTCTGTTGCTATTAGCCGATGGCTTAGGGCACGGGCCTGCGGCTGCCAGTGCTTCGGAAGCAGCCGTGAGAATGTTTCAAGAACATTCTCAGCGTTCTCCTAGTGCGATCGTCGAAGCTGCCCACGCAGCCTTGCGAAGTACACGCGGAGCAGCACTCGCCATTGCCGAAATCGACTTTGAACAACAGGCTGTCCGCTTTGCTGGAATTGGCAATATTGCTGCCAGTATTTTCTCCTTTACTGAGCACCACAATCTGCCATCTTACAATGGCACGGTCGGACATGAAATCCGCAAAATTCAAGAGTTTAGCTATTCTTGGTATGCTAACGGACTTTTAATTATGCATTCTGACGGATTAGGCACTAAGTGGCAACTCGATCGCTATCCAGGCTTGATGCAAAAACATCCCAGCCTGATTGCAGGTGTGCTATACCGAGACTTTAACCGAGAGCGGGACGATGTGACGGTGTTAGTCGCCAAAGGAATGGGCAGTTAAGGCAGGGGGCAGGGGCAGGGGGCAGTCCCGATGAAAAAATTTCAAAAGCCTTGCATGAAAATCTGGCTTTCCCCTACACCCCACACCCTTACACCCCTACTAAACCCACTTTCAAGTCAGAAGGTTTAAGAATTTTGAATTGGAGTGAAGCGACTTGACAATTGTTTTTACGATCGCCATTCAGTACGAACAGGATGTTGTGCAAGCTCGGCAACGAACTCGTGAGATCGCCGAGCAGTTGGGCTTTGATGCTCAAGATCGGGCGCGATTGGCAACGGCAGTTTCCGAAATTGCCCGTAACGCGTTTCAGTATGGCAAAGGCGGAATAGTTGAATTTTCTGTGGCAGGAGAGCCTCAAGCGTTTCTGATTCGGATTCAGGATCGGGGTGGGGGCATTCCTCATCTAGCAGAGGTTTTGGCAGGATGCTACACATCCGATACAGGAATGGGGCTAGGCATCGTAGGCACGCGCCGATTGATGGATTTCTTTGAGATTGAATCGCCGCCGGGACAGGGAACAACGGTAACAATCGGCAAAAGGTTGTCGAAGCGCACACCTACTTTCACCGATTCGCAATTGCAGCAGATTCGAGAAATCGTAATTGGGCGATCGCCCGAAAATCCCTATCAAGAAATCCAGCAGCAAAACCAGGAATTACTCCGGGCAATGGCAGAGCTACGGAAGCGTGAGGAAGAACTGAGCCAACTCAATCAGGAATTGGAAGATACTAATCGCGGTGTGGTTGCCCTCTATGCAGAACTAGATGAGAAAGCCAGTTCCCTACAACAGGTAAACGAGCTAAAAACCCGCTTTCTCTCGAACATGAGCCATGAGTTTCGCACACCGCTCAACTCGATTCTCTCCCTCTCTCGGATGCTGCTGGCCAGGATGGATGGCGGTTTGACCATCGAGCAAGAAAAGCAGGTGACATTTATCCAAAAGGCGGCGAGCGGATTATCAGAACTGGTCAACGACTTGCTGGATTTGGCAAAGGTGGAAGCTGGAAAAATTGAAGTGCATCCCAGTTCTTTTGAAGTTAGTGACTTGTTTGGCACGCTGCGGGGGATGCTGCGCCCATTATTGGTTCAAGGCTCCTCTGTGGCGCTGATTGTCGAGGAACCTGAAGGTATTCCGCCGCTATATACCGATGAGGGGAAAGTCGCTCAAATTCTGAGAAACTTTGTCTCGAATGCGCTGAAATTTACTGAGCAGGGAGAGGTGCGCGTCAGCGCTGTGCAAACGGGTCATACCGTGACCTTCTCTGTATCTGATACGGGCATCGGCATTGCTCCCGCCGATAAAGAGCGGATTTTTGAGGATTTTATGCAAATTGAGTCCCCTCTGCAAAAGCAGGTGAAGGGAACCGGGTTAGGATTGCCGTTATCGCGCAAGCTAGCGGAGCTACTCGGCGGCAGCATTTCGCTGAAAAGTCAGCCGGGTGAAGGCTCTACCTTTACAGCATTAATTCCCATCGTCTACCCAGATGCTACCGAATTGACCAGCGTACTGCAACCAATCGCATCAGTTGAGCCAACTCGCCTGCCCATTCTGGTGGTTGAAGATCATCCAGAAACTCTATTTATTTACGAAAAGCACCTTCAGGAATCAACCTATCAATTGATTGCTACCCGCACCTTAGCTCAGGCAAGGCTTGCCTTACAACAATTTCGACCGGTGGCGATTATACTAGATATTCTGCTGGAGGGGCAAAACGGCTGGACGTTCTTGCGAGAAATCAAAGGAGATGAAACAACCCGCACTATCCCTGTACTCGTTATTACCATCATTGATAACGAGAAGCAAGCACTGGCGCTAGGAGCAGACGGTTTTCTAATTAAGCCGGTAGACAGATTGCCCCTGTTGAACAAACTCAATACGCTAATTACTCAGAACAAGCCTCAAAAAATTTTGTTAATTGACGATGACCCTGCCTATCGATATCTTGTAAAACAGTTGTTAATAAATACACCGTTGAGTATTTTAGAAGCCACGAACGGACAGGAAGGATTAAATTTGGCACAATCCGAGCAACCAAACGCGATCGTGCTGGACTTGGAGATGCCAGAGATCGGCGGGTTTGATGTACTCAAGCAGCTTAAGAACAATTCCCTCACTCAGTCGATTCCTGTGATCATCCACTCATCTGCTCAATTGGATGCAGAAGTGCAGAGCAGGTTAGCGGCGCAAAGCATAGCCATTGTTTCCAAAGAAATAGGCTCTCAAACCACGGCGATGTCTGACGACAAGGCCCTACGCGTCTACGCCCAACTTCAAGATGCGCTCGTCAAAGCTGGACTTGTTCTAGAGGTTTCAGGGAAAAGTCATGTCTGAACCACGAGTTACGATCCTGCATATTGATGATAACGAAGCCAATCGTTACGTTGTTACCCGGATTTTGCAAAATGCAGGCTTTACCGTCGTGGAAGCGGCAACTGGAGCGACAGGCTTAGAAGCTGTTGCTAACTTTCAGCCTGACTTAATAATTTTAGATGTTCAACTACCAGATATCAGTGGCTTTGAAGTCTGTCGCCAAATTAAGGCAAACCCGGAAACGGCTTTTATCCCTGTGCTACACCTTTCTGCAAGTTTTGTCCAAAGCCAGGATAAAGCAGAAGGCTTGGATAGTGGTGCTGATGCTTATCTGGTGCAACCTGTTGAACCGATTGAACTGCTTGCCACTTTGCGATCGCTGCTGCGAATTCGTCGGGCGGAGGAAGCTGCTTTGTCCTCAGCGCGGGAGTGGCAAACCACCTTTGACTCGATCAACGACGGCGTATCTCTGGTAGACCCAGAAGGGATAATTCTGCGCTGTAATCGAGCCATGATGCAGCTTTTTGGCAAGCCCTACCACGAAATTTTAGGTTATGCCCACCATGAATTGATGGGGGCAGAATTGGGAATCGGCGATGGCACTTGTTTTCGCTGGGTGAAAGAAACTCACCAACGGCAAGTTTTGGAATTTCAGTCGAAAGGACGGTGGTTTGCCAAAATCTTCGACCCGGTACTTGATGGGCATGGGACTCTCACAGGTGCCGTTTTCATCCTGTCTGATATCACCGAACGTAAGCGAGCAGAAGCCTTGCTGCAAGAGCAGAACGATCGCCTGAATCGGCTGATGGTCTCTTTGCAGCAACAAACTGAACAAGCGCAGCAAGCCAACCGCATCAAAGATGAGTTTTTGGCAGTGCTGTCTCATGAATTGCGATCGCCCTTGAATCCGATTCTGGGTTGGGCAAGAATTCTGCAAACGAGTCACCAGGATGCAGCCAAAACCCAGTACGCCCTGGAAACGATCGAGCGCAACGCTAAACTGCAAGCACAACTAATCGAAGATTTGCTCGATGTGTCGCGCATTCTCCAAGGCAAGTTGAGTTTAAACACAGTTCCAGTCGGTCTCACTTTTACCATCAAAGCTGCCCTTGAAACCGTGCGGCTTGCTGCTGAAGCTAAATCTATTCAGATTCAAACAATATTTGAATCGAACGTTGGACCAGTGTTGGGTGATTCTAGTCGCCTGCAACAAGTTGTTTGGAATCTACTTTCTAACTCGATTAAATTTACCTCACAGGGTGGTCGAGTAGAGGTACGATTAGAAAGTATAAAGGATGAAGTCGATACTCATCCTGTAGAATACACTCAAATCACTGTCAGTGACACTGGTAGGGGTATCTCTGGTGACTTTCTACCCTACGTCTTTGACTACTTCCGCCAAGCCGATGGGACAACGACACGAAAATTTGGCGGGTTGGGGTTAGGGTTAGCGATCGTCCGTCATTTGGTTGAATTGCACGGCGGAACCGTTCAGGCAGCCAGTCCTGGAGAAGGGCAAGGAGCAGTATTTAAAGTCAAACTGCCACTGATCGCGGCTTCAAAATTGAATCAAGATAATACTGCCGATCGCAATCGCTCAGACTTCAATCTGAATGGATTGCAAACGCTGCTTGTAGACGATGACAAAGATTCGCGGGAGTTCATTGCCTTCGTGCTAGAACAATACGGCGCACAAGTGACTGAAGCAGACTCAGCACATGATGCTCTGAGCAATTTGGGGCAAGCAAAATTTGATTTGTTAATCAGTGATATTGGTATGCCCGATATGGATGGCTACACCCTAATTCGTCAAATTAGAAAACAGTCACCCGATCAAGGCGGAGAAATTCCAGCGATCGCCCTGACTGCTTATGCGGGAGAAATCGATCGACAACAGGCACTAGCCGCCGGATTTCAACAGCATATTTCTAAACCAATTGAGCTAGAAGTATTAATAAAAGCTATTTTGACTATAGTAAGGGTTTAGTAACCTGAATTTTAAGGTTTTTGGCGCTAACTGAAACTGTATTGATTTATACAGCACTTCCCGAAGTTATGAAGTACATTAATTGGCCGAATTACCGTTTATCTGTGCTAATAGCATCTCAAGTATCTGTACCTCATACCAGCAGGAAGCGCTGTAAATATCCTCCAATCAGACTGTATAACAATCCAAACAGTACAATCAGAGTCAAAATAATATAGGTAAAATCTCGTTGTCGCAAGTATGCTAATAGCGAACAGACTACTCTTACAACTGGAGTAGCAATCAATACTAATAGTCCAAGTTGAATAATGCCACGGCGACGACCAGATTCAACAGATGTAACTACCCCTGATCGACTACGAAAGTCTGGTAATTCTCCCGAAAAAACTGATAATTGGGAGGCTCTGCCTCCCGAACTCGCGGCAGAGCCGCCAAGAGTAGCATTTCCAGCCAGAGGCTAGAAACGAGATTTTAAAAGGGTTTTGGCTTAAGTTTACACCAATGCTACATGTAGAAGCATTCGCGGAGCGTCTCGTAGAGAAGCGGCTTCCCACAGGGTATTGCCCCTACGTGAAAACTTTACTTAACATTAGTCTCAGAAATAACCGTTACACAAGCATTTACTAAGGGTAAAAGCGGTCCTAATTGCTCTTGTCCATTCACTGCTAAATCGCTGTGACACAAATAAACTCTCTCGGATACACGAGAGAGTAAATCTGTCAAGATCCTTTGCAGTCGTCGTTCTTCTGCCAATTTTTCATCTTCTGCTGTCCAAGGTTCGCCTAATCTATCTCGCAGGAAAAACGGCGCACCGAACAAAGTCGCTGCACCACCTTTTGCCCACAGGGGTGAACCAGCATCCAGCCAAAAATGCCACTGATGCGATCGCCTACTAGATCGATATTGAAATATAGTTGCTAGGGTGACAGCTTTTCTGGCTCCACCAATGGGACGCACAGGGTAAGCGTTAGCGGTAATCGTACCACGTCGCAGTAATTGAATGAATTCAATAATAGTTGTCTGAGGTGTTGTTTCAACTGGGGCAATTTGTCGTAACCTGGTGTCAATTTCCCAGTAGTGTTGGGCAGTTTCTAATAATTCCCGCAATGCTGCTAGTTGTTCGTAGGGAAGATTACTACCATTCCACAAAAAACTTTGAATTGCTCTGTCTAACAGAGAAATGGGACTGGGAATTAACCGCAATTCTTGTTGCGATCGCTGCTGTTCTAACCACTGTAATATTTCATTATATGCTGTAGTCGCTGCATAGCCGATTCGATCCCAGCGCTCAAAGGCTGACACTGGTAGCAAATTGGGGCGATCGGGATGGGGTACAAAGCAGTAATCTGCAATCAAACCAGCACGTACCGGGTCAATATTTGTAGAGACGCGATTCATCGCGTCTGTTGTAGATACCCGATTCATCGCGTCTGTTGTAGATACCCGATTCATCACGTCTGTTGTAGATACCCGATTCATCACGTCTGTTGTAGATACCCGATTCATCACGTCTTTAGAGTTTTCTGGTAGTTGTTGTTTCCTGCTCAAGACAACTAGCATTTCTGCGACGGCATCCCGATCTACGAGGCGTCCCAAGCCGGGATAAACTAGTGCCAGCATGGTGAGTAAGGCGCGAATCACGGGTGAACTAATTAGCGGACGTTGGTCATTGAGCGATTCGACTGGGATATTTTGCTTGACGAGGATTTCTACTAGAGTATAACGAGCGATCGCATCTAAACCTGGTGCAATAATCGCTACTTCTTCTGGTTGCACTTGCTGTGATTGGATGGCATTAGCAATTACCTCTGCTGTTTGCCGCAACAATTGGGCGCGGGAGGTGGTTTGAATTGAATGCACTGTTTTTGGTAAACTCAACAGTACCATCGGTTCTGTGACTAATTCCACCATCTGTTTAGTCAGTTGCTCGCTCAAAGACTCTGGAGGCGGCCCATTCAAAATTTCTACCCGACAACGCTCTGCTAACCCTTCTAGGTAGTTGGGATCTGCTCCCAATCCCAATCGTACCGCACCGTCAGGATTGTAACTAAACGCACCAACTGCACCGCAATCTAATAGCAACTCAAACAAAAGACGCGCTACGCTAGGATAGTCATCGACATCATCCGCCAGTACCGCCTGATAGCGTTTAGTTAGGTGCTGCTGGTAATTGCGATCGCTTAATAAGTGCTGACTATAAAGTTCGGTAATAATCCCATAAGTAAGTAACCCCCTCTCTAAACACCAATTACGCCAATCTAGTAGCAAAGATGCCAAAAATTCCGGCTCTAAAGTTGTGGTATTTTCCCCAAAACCCTTGGCCAAAATCTGGGCAATATCTTCGCAAGGTACACCACTGTAAGCTGCTAATTGTAATAAGTCCAAGATGCGACGCACCAAACGAGATTCATTCACTCCCGCAAGACGTAAAATTTCTTCGTCTAATTGGGGACGCCAAAGTTTGGTTGCTAACTCTTGCTCAGTTTCTGGTCGCAATCTTACCGGAAACTGTGCCTTCAGGTTCAACGAGTTAATCAGCAACGGCCAAAATAAAATAACTTCATCCTGAAAAAAACCTAGTGGCGTCTTGGACCGAACCGGATATTTACCCAAAGTAGAGGTAACAATTATATCTCCTAACTCTCGACGATTATCATCATTAGCACCTAAGACTAAAACTCCCGGCTCTGTTTGTTTAAGATATAAAAATTCAGATACATCACCAGTTTTTTTACCTCCGGTTTTTTTTGTATAAAATGATTCAGTATATTGTTTTTCTGATGTTACCCAATTACAAAATTGCTCTACCAAACGAGCCGTCTTACCACTGCGGCTAGTGCCAACAATCCAAACCGAATGAGAAACCACAAACTTTCTCCTTGTAGATTTGTTAGTATACCTCGTGCGTTAACTTAAGGTTAATAGTCATCAAACAATGCTGAATGATTGTCTGCAATGAAAAACTCTGTTTTTAGTCAAAAAATCTATTCTTTCTTACTTGCTGCTTATCGATGGTACTTACAGACTCCTGAACGTTCTTTAGATGAAGCTTACAATGCAGCATTAAAAATTCAGGAAATAGAAGATAAGCATTTCAATGGTAATAAAATAGACATTGACTCGGCCATGTACAGTAACAGTGTGATGGATTATTTTGAGTCAGACCTGAACAAGCTATTAAAAATTGCCAGGATGCGGCTGACAGAGTTTAGAGGAAGCCGTTGGTTTCTAAATGAAGAGAATCAAAAAGCTGCTCAAAAAGCAGGTATAGAGTATCTGAGTCCATCTTTAGTTTTAGAAAAGCTAAACTTTATCGATCGAGTTATATCTAAATACACAACAAGTTCCGATCAAACAACTTCTAACGCTTTAGTAGTAAAACCTCCAAGTCTACCAGTTAACTCTGTGATATCTGACGACAAATCGCTGCTCGTCAAAACCCCAACATTACCACTCAAAATCCCAAATCAAGACTTAAATAATAAACCAAAAGCCAAGAGTAAAACCGATACAACGGGTGTTTTACCTCGCTCTATTTTAAGTACTATCAGTCGTCTGCAAGTTGAATTAGACCCTAATTCGGAACAAGAAGTAATTCAGAGTTTTCGTCAAACTCAAAAAAGAACAATAATATCTATCAGGTTTATTTTACTATTAATTATAATACCACTTTTAACGCATCAAATAGCAAAAGCTTTCGTAGTCGGCCCAATTCTTGAGAGATTTAGAAGCACTCAGGAAATGCAGATATTTCTCAATTCCGAAATGGAAGAGGAAGCTCTTGTAGAATTACAAAGATTTGAAGAAAAGCTCAAGTTTGAAAATCTCATTGTTAAAGCCCCTCCACTGTTACCTGAGCAGATGGAGACTGAAATGAAAAATAAGGCTATAGAACTGGCTGAAGAATTTCGTCACGAAAGCTCTGGTGCTATCAAAAATGTTTTTGCAGATATGTTTTCGGTGGTTGCTTTTATCTGGCTTTTGCTAGTCAGTAAGTCTTCTATTGCTGTGCTCAAAGATTTCTTTGATAATATTGTCTATGGACTTAGTGATAGTGCCAAAGCATTTATTATTATTTTGTTTACTGATATCTTTGTCGGGTTCCACTCTCCTCATGGCTGGGAAGTACTCTTAGAAGGAGTATCACGCCATTGGGGATTACCGGCAAATAGAGATTTTATCTTCTTATTTATCGCTACATTTCCGGTAATTTTAGATACTATCTTTAAGTATTGGATCTTCCGATATTTGAACCGGATATCGCCTTCTGCTGTTGCAACTTATCGTAATATGAATGAATAGGGAATAGGGCATTGGGCATTTTATCTCGTTACAAGGCTCTGCCTTGTAATGCTCTTGTGGGAGGCTCTGCCTCCTGTGAAACCGGGAGGCAGAGCCTCCTTGATCGCATTCCCAGGCAGAGCCTGGGAACGAGGCAACGGATTGGGGAAAAATTTTGCTGTTGTCAAATAATTAAATTATTTTTGATGTTTGATTTCTGAATTTGAGTGAGGTGGGAGAATCTTAAAAATTTTAAATTTTGATGAAAAAGACACTTGCTGGGTTAGGAAAGTTTAATAAAATTATCGCCATCAGTTTACCTGTGGTTTTGTCGATTTTACTGGTGCGGATGCAATCTTTGACGCATAAAGAACTTATTTCGCCAGAATGTCAGGTGAAAAAGTGGGATATCCCAGTGTCCTTGACTGCTGAAAATCAAGATGCGTTTCCACAAAAACAAAAATTACCATTAATCCCAAGACTACCAATTACTTGTTGTCAAAGTGATACCTCTTGTTTGGATGAAGTAATTTATGGCAAAATACCAGAGAAAAAGGCACTGATAAGTGCGATCGCTCGCAGTCTTCAATATCTGCAAACAGCTAATGCTGCGGCTGCTTATCAAAACTATCCGGTGGCTGGGATTACGCGCGATCGCGTTTTCAAAAGCTTGAAAAGATTCCGCGAACTCCTCTTAAAAACTAATTCTGCAACAGAATTGCATCAAGCCATTCAGCGAGAATTTGTTCTTTATCAGTCAGTCGGTAAAGATAACCAAGGTTCCGTTTTATTCACCGCCTATTATGAGCCACTGTATGCAGCGAGTCGCATCCCCACAACCGAATATCGCTATCCTGTTTATCGCTTACCTCCTGATTTAAACTCTTGGACTAAGCCTCATCCGACACGCGAGGAGTTAGAAGGAGTAGATGGTTTACAAAGTGCAAAAGGAAAATTGCGAGGATTAGAGTTGTTTTGGTTTCACGATCGCCTCGAACCATATCTAGCTCAAATTGAAGGTTCGGCTAGACTCCAACTTCCCGATGGAACTCAGACAACAATCGGCTATGCCGATCATACCGCTTATAATTACAAAAGTATTGGGCGAGAATTAGTGAATGATGGCAAATTACCGCTAGAAGGTATAACTCTGCCAATTATTCTCGACTATTTCCAAAAACATCCCCAAGAATTAAATATTTATATTCCGCGCGATCGCAGCTTTGTTTTTTTTCAAGAAAATCACGGTCAGCCAGCTCAAGGTTCTATCAATGTACCACTAACAGCAGAGCGTTCTATTGCTACAGATAAATCTCTGATGCCTCCTGGTGCTTTAGCGTTGATTCGCGCTTCCATTCCCTTTGTTAATCCTACCGGAAAAATGCAGGAGCGCATTATTAGCCGCTATGTTCTTGACCAAGATACCGGAGGTGCAATTAAAGGTGCAGGTAGAGTAGATTATTTTTTAGGTACTGGGAAAATAGCAGGCGATCGCGCTGGTGTTACAGTCAGCAATGGACAATTATTTTATCTCTTACTCAAGTCCAAGAATTAAACACACTCGCATTTTAATACTAAAATTCCCGACTTTTTAGATAAGTCAGGAATCTTAGCCTTTCGGCGTAAATGAAACACCCATTCCAAATCAATGGAACACTTGCGATATAGTAATTACGAATTACGAATTACGCTACTAGGCTTCCAAATCCATCTCACCATCATCATCGTCATGATCGTAAGGGATATCGTCAAGGTCTATCATTTCAGAAATTTCTTCTACTTCAGTTAGATACTCAGATTCTTGATGTTCGCGTTCGATGAGACGACCAGTTGACTTCAGCCATTCCAAGAGAATAAACTCATTACTTGTACGAATTACAGGCGCTCGCTGGTTACGAGGTTCTTCACGCAAAGGACTTATAGGCATAAAAAAAACTCACTTTGAATTACAGGTTAGCGTACAAAAACGTCAAAATTGTACATTAAGGTTAAAAGTCTTGTATGACAAGTCTTTTCTCAACAGACAAAATATGATCCATTGAGGGTTTCGTCTCAAATCCATCTAGCTACTTACCATTAAAATGTCCCGATGTCAGTTTTAATAATAAATATTTCAGCAGATGCAATATATATTACAAAGCATTTGGTAGCTTGATGAGAGTTTCATACATATCAGAGGGTAATGCAGACAGTCTATTCGCTACAGCGACTGCATCAGCTAAGTTACTAAATTGACACCGGACTATCTCTTGTCCATTTCCTGAAGGGAATCGTTTCCTAGCTTTATTAGATACAGCACAAATAATCGCTAAAGCTTTGGCGAACCCGTCTTTTGTCAATATTCTTTCTTGAGCGAACCCTTCAACAGGGATAAGACAAACCTCATACCGATAGCCAGGTCTGGGAGAAACAGCTATGTCTATATATGGTTTATCTTCTTTTCTGATTCGGCGTAAATATTTAGCTGTTGAATTAGGATCGTGCAAATTAGTCCCAAGGGCGTAAGTAAAAAAGCAATCTTCTGTGAGGGACTCAGGACGAGTAATTATATCCGTGGGCATAAGTTCCGGTAATATCCGATAGTTGTCTGCGTGTATGACACACTAGACTTGTCCGTTCTTCTTAGCACATTTTCTTTGACAGTTAGATGTATTAGTGTCAAGCGAGACATTGCAATACATTTCGACTAACTAAAATTTCAATTTTTGAAATACTTATGACATTAAACACCTTCAGAATCAAAGGGTGTAGAGATTTAGATTCGGAGAGGGGTCTATATAGTCAGTTACATAACCGAAAATATTTCTCAACATAATAAAATCATAACATAGTTGATGCCAAACCCTGCGATCGCATCACCTGACAGCATCGGTGGATGCCTAAAAGCTTTTCAGGAGTTATGTTGAATCCGTTGAGCATTTGCATCTTGGTCACTCGCACCGACAAAAGCATTGGAAATTGTAGTTGGTGAAGCTTAAGTCATGATTACATTATGAAATGATTAAAAAGCTTAAATATATTTTGAGAATTTAAAGGTATTTGAAAAATAGTTTTTATAGCGCTTTTATTACTTTCTCCAGAGAAAAATAAAAAACTTTCACTTAGTATGTGATTTTGCTTATTAAGATTTTTTTAGAGGTTTTAATTAGTATTTAATAAAGTTTACTAATTGGTTGACAAAAAACACACTATCTGAATTGTTTTGAATCGAGTCTTGTGACTATATTTTGTCAAAATCGTGGATTTTTCACTATTTTTTGTGTTTTTCACGACATCAAAAATATAAATAATGTTTTATGCTACCAAACGAAATCATTAATCGTGCCATTCACGTTATTGACTCAGTGCTAGTACGGTTTTTGTGATGTATGTAAAACAGGCTTTCTAAGTCCTTTTCCAATAGGGCTATACCAACATTTCAGGCATTTTCTCACTAGTGCCTAAGCCGACAAATTATACCAATTTTAGATAATAATGCGCTCAATACGTAGATTGAGTCGTAGCAATATCTCGTAGATTACGAGATAAAACTCAACAGATACAAGATGTTGGGGCTTTGGGTTTCGTCCTTCAAACGCCAATTGCTTCTCCCTTTACCCAAAGGGAGACGTTGAGTGTCGCTTGCTTAAACGCAGAAAAGCTGGGAAACCCTTCTACAACAATGGCTTTCTAATCTACATTTGTAGCGATCATTTTTCAAATTGGTATTAGTCATGAGTAGCAACCATCACAAAATCTGTTAGAACTAGCTACCATTCCGTCTCCATTAAACTTTTTTGAGGTATTCAATGAACAAGATTAATCTGTACAAACAACGCCAAACCAAAAATAAGGTATTGATTTTTACTTCCCTGACTGTTTTGGCTTCTTCATTAGTACTACCCTTCCAACAAGCCTTTGCTGCAACATTGACTACTGTTGTAAATTTA
>CAXUOL010000099.1:0-13752 GCA_964252435.1 uncultured Nostoc sp. | reverse complement strand
CCCTTATGCTTGGCTAGAACAGTCCTTAGCAACAATTCATCGGGCAGACTGGTATCGTTCGGTACAACCGATCAATGGTCGTCCGGGTGCAACGGTGGTTTTAGCTGGGCAAGAGGTAATTAATTTTGCCAGCAATGACTATTTGGGATTGGCTGGAGATGAGCGTTTGATGGCAGCTGCAACTGCTGCGATCGCCGAATTTGGAACTGGTAGTACTGGTTCGAGATTACTCAGTGGGCATCGAGAATTACACAGTGAGTTAGAGTCGGCGATCGCATCTACCAAACAAACAGAAGATGCCTTGGTATTTAGTTCCGGGTATCTAGCGAATTTGGGTGCAATTACTGCCCTCGTTGGCAAGCGTGATTTAATATTCTCTGACCAGTACAATCATTCCAGTCTGAAAAATGGAGCGATTCTCAGCGGTGCAGCAGTTGTGGAATACCCAAACTGTGATCTGGCAGTATTAAAAACTCAGTTGAACCAGCAGCGGCAAAATTACCGACGCTGTTTAATTCTTACTGATACTGTCTTCAGCATGGATGGCGATTTATGTCCGTTGCCTGCACTGTTGGATCTCGCTGATGAATTTAGCTGTATGCTGCTAGTTGATGAAGCTCATGCCACTGGGGTACTAGGAAAAACTGGCGCTGGATGTGTCGAACATTTTGGGTGTACAGGAAAGCAGTTAATTCAAGTTGGCACCTTGAGTAAAGCTTTAGGTAGTTTAGGCGGGTACGTAGCAGGAAGTAGCGCCCTAATTGACTTTTTGCGGAACCGCGCACCCAGTTGGATTTATACCACTGGGCTTTCACCTGCGGATACAGCCGCAGCCTTAGCAGCAATCAAGATCGTGCAACAAGAACCGCAACATCGTGCCCAATTGTGGGGAAATATACATTACTTGAAAACTTTGCTGCAACAGTTACCTAACCTGAAATTGCTGCCTTCTGAATCACCCATATTATGTTTTCAATTGCCTAATGCCACAGATGCTCTCAAAGCTGGAAAACAGCTAAGAAATGCTGGCATTTTTGCCGCAGCAATTCGTCCCCCGACAGTGCCCACAAGTCGAATCAGAATATCTGTGATGGCAACTCATGAAGTAGTACATATTGAAAAATTGGTAGCAGTATTAAAGGATATCAACTGACGACAGTAGGGCATTGGACAAAACAGTGCTGTACATGGATAGCGGGGCGTTTAGCCCGTGCTGAGTTAAGAGTTAGGAGTTAAGAGTTATTCTCCCCTCAGCCCCACTCAGCACTCTTGAAGGGCATTGGGCATTGGGCATAATGAACGGAGTTCCCAATCCCCAATACCTTTTACAAAACTGGCAATTGATTAAACAAGATCCATTGACAGTTGATAACTTTATGGACAAATGTCCTCAAGCAACTTTTCCCGGTGTTACCCGGAATGGGTAAACTGCAATACCCTCTATCCCTAGACTGCATGTCGCTGGGACTACCTTTCTTGTAATATTCAGACTGGCGTTAATATCTGCATGGATAAGTCTGCCATCACTGGATTTATACCAAGCCCTAAATATTTACAACACTAGAATCACTCGACCAAGCAATGGTTCTTGCTGTCAATTATATTACCGAAGATGATGCCTTCGGTTGGTTCAACCACTGTGGTCTATTTACCTGAAAATTGCTGTAACTATAGCAAGCATTGAGAGATTACCCAGCAACAGACAGATCGACTATTGCTGGGTAATTTGTCATAAATACACATTTGAGTGCAACACAACTACAAACTTTTAACTTTCCTCTTGGGAATAACCGTTTTTCTCGCGTTTGAGGCTTTCTTCTAAGGCTTGAATTTGCTCGCGTCTGGCTTCCAACTCTAAAGAACGCCTTGCTAAGTCTTGGTTTTGCAACGTCAGGGATTGTCGCCAATGTTCTGCTCGCTCGGCTTCGTGCTGCAAAAATTCTGGGGTAATGCCGATGGTAAGGTAGTTTTGTACCAGATGGAGTACCCAGTTAGTGGCGTCTTCTATTCTTTCAATGTCGCCTGTAGGAGAAAGTTCGACTAGGACAAGCAAGTTCTCACTCATGATCTTTCCCTTTCCCAACAGAATGAAAGCTTCTTCGGGAATTATCGCCCACAAGTTATCAGCTTCTTGACGCGCCAATAAGCGTAACTGGTGCTGGTCTAAAAAATCATTTTTACGCACCTGGGCTAGATATAGCATGAGGGTCGCTTCGCTCCAATTCAAAATTCAAAATTCAAAATTCAAAATTAATAAAAAAAATAACTGCCTAAATTGATATTTGGATTTTGTTAATTGGTAATGGGTAATTGGGAATTATTGACACTCCTTATTACCCATTACAGTTATCCTAAGTCATGCAGGCGATCGCTACGACAACCCCTTGAGACGATCGCGCAAAATTTCTGCTTGTTTCTGTGCTTCTGCTAGGGCATCCCGCGCTCCCTGTACCACGTCGGCTCTAGCTCTATCCACAAAGCTAGGATTGTTTAATCTGGTACTCAGAGATTGAACTTCTGCTTCGGCTTTACTCAAGCTTTTCTCTAGTTTGGCACGGACAGCTTCAATATCTACTACGCCGCTCAAAGGAATTAGCACTTGTATTGTACCAATCACACCTGCGTAGACGTTTTGCGGCTTGCCGTCAGGCATCGCATTTTCTGATTCTTGTGATTGTTCTAATTCTTTCTGCGGTAAAAATCGGCTCCATAACCTAAGTCTTGCTTGAGCAGTGAGTAAATTTTGGCTAACAAACCACGCTGTGTAACCAAAACCAACTAGTTCAAAGAAAGTTCCGATGATCGGAGTGTCATCAATGGCATACCCCACAGCTAAACCTAATCTACCAAATACAATGGCCACAATAATTAAGCCAACTGTCTTCAAACCCTTTTGAGGTTTTTTCGCAGCAATAGTTTGGTTTTCTTGCTTGTCAGTAATAGTTAAAGTCTCAACCTTCGCCAAATCTTTAATATAAGACTGTCCAGCAGTGAGAATTTCCCGCTCCTTCTCGCTTTCAGTTTGCAAATTCGCTGTCACTTTTACCCCTGGCTTAATATCCGCTTCAGCCCGCAAATTCCGAATTGTGCGGATAGTAGCAATCAGTAATTCAAACTGTTCTTCTAAAGCTGAATCAATCAAGTTTGCATCTATCTGGGGATAGGTTTTTAATGGTAAAGTTTGCGGTGAATCTGCTGGTTGTTGAGTGAGAGTCTGCCAAATTTCTTCGGTAATATGAGGCATGAAGGGATGAAGCAGTTTCATAATCCCTTCCAGTATGTAGCCGAGGGTTTGCTGTGCTACCCGCCGTGATGTTGGATCGGCATCTGCTTGCAATCTGGATTTCACCAGTTCAATATACTGGTCGCAGAAATCACCCCAGATAAATTCGTAGAGTCCTTTTGCTGCTTCCCCTAAACCGTAATTATCGATGTAATTGGTGGTTTGTTTGATAACTTGATGATACCGCGAGATGATCCAGCGATCGCTCAATTCTGTAGCGACTGGATTCCCCAATTGTTGTGGTGTCTGTCCATCCAAATTCATCATCACAAACCGGGCAGCATTCCACAACTTGTTGGCAAAGTTGCGGGATGCTTCTACAGATGCCGATTCATCCTTTTTGCGATCATATTCTAACCGGATATCTTGACCTGCACCAGCCACTTCCCTAATTAGGGTATACCTCAAGGCATCAGTACCATATTTGTCAATTAATAACAACGGGTCAATGCCATTACCTTTGGTCTTTGACATCTTCTGACCTTTTTCATCCAGCACTAAGCCGTGGATATAAACTGTTTGGAAAGGCATTTGACCAGTAAAATGCCCAGCCATCATAGTCATTCTGGCTACCCAGAAAAAGATGATGTCAAAGCCTGTCACCAAAGTAGTAGTCGGGTAGTAAGTTGCTAAATCCTGAGTTTGTTCCGGCCAGCCCAAAGTCGAAAATGGCCAGAGTCCAGAAGAAAACCAAGTATCTAGCACATCTGGGTCTTGTTCTAACTTGACATTTTCGCCAAATTGTGATTTAGCTTTATCCCAAGCTTCAGATTCCGATTTCGCCACCACAAACGGCGTGTTATCAGTAATTTGACCATCTGTTTCACTGACAGCGTACCAAGCCGGAATTTGGTGTCCCCACCATAATTGGCGAGATATACACCAATCTTTGAGTTTTACTAGCCAATCACGATAAACTTTTGTCCAGCGTTGAGGGACAAACTCTGGGGAAGTTTGCTGGTCGAGGAATTCGAGAGTTTTGTCAGCTAGGGGGCGAATTTTGACAAACCACTGAGTCGAGAGAAGGGGTTCAATGGGTACTTTACCGCGATCGCTGTAGGGAACGGTATGCTTATAATCTTCTATCTTCACCAAAAAGCCATCTGCTTCTAAGCGAGAAACCACATTTTTTCTAGCAACAAAGCGGTCTTGTCCTTGAAACTCCCCAGCGTTGGCGTTGAGAGTGCCGTCTTTATTCATAATGTTGATCAACGGCAGATTGTGACGCTTACCCATGTCAAAATCGTTCGGGTCATGGGCGGGAGTTATTTTCACGCAACCTGTGCCGAAAGTGGGGTCAACAAATTCATCGCCAATGATCGGAATTTCTCGTTGTAGAATGGGCAGAGTTACAGTTTTGCCGATGAGATGTTTGTAGCGATCGTCATTGGGATTAACTGCTACAGCCGTATCACCCAGCATCGTTTCTGGTCGAGTTGTGGCTACCTCTACAAAACCGGAACCATCGGTGAGGGGATAGCGGAAGTGCCAGAGATTTCCATTCACCTCTTGATTTTCCACTTCTACGTCAGACACAGCCGACCCAGAAGCGGGACACCAGTTAACTAAATATTCACCACGATAAATTAAGCCTTCCTCGTAAAGGCGAGTAAACGCCTCGACAACAGCTTTAGATAAACCCTCATCGAGGGTAAACCTTTCCCGTGACCAGTCCACCGAGACACCCAACCGTCGCAGCTGATTCAGAATCGTTCCCTCAGACTCCGCCTTCCATTGCCAAGCGCGTTCTAGGAATTTCTCGCGCCCCAATTCATAGCGAGTCTTACCCTCTTTTTTGAGTTGCTTTTCCAGCATACTATGCACAGCGATGCTGGCGTGGTCAGTTCCGGGTAGCCATAGGGTATTGCGTCCCTGCATCCGGTGGTAGCGCACGAGGGTATCAATTAAGGCACTTTCAAAAGCGTGACCCATGTGTAAGCTGCCGGTAACATTCGGTGGGGGAATGACGATGCAGTAGGGTTCGCCGCCTTTGTTGGGGTCAGCTTTGTAAACTTGGTTGTCTTCCCAGAATTTTTGCCACTTGGCTTCGGTGGAAAAGGGGTCGTAGAGACTGGGGAGATTGGGAATGGTTGCGGTCATGCGGGAAAACTAAGGAAGGACTCTAATAAATTTTGCCACAGGGTTGGAGAGGGATTGATGGAAACGAACCGCAAAGGACGCAAAGTACGCAAAGGAAGAGGAGGAAGGTAAGATGAGGCAACCAAGTGTTCAGTTAGAAAAGTTAGCTTATAGAGTGATTGGGGCGGCGATTGAGGTACATCAGGTGTTAGGAGTGGGGTTTTTAGAGGAGGTTTATCACAAGGCGCTTAGAGAAGAATTTATTTTTCGCGGAATACCTTATGAGTTTGAACATCCAGTAAAAGTACACTACAAAGGTCGTTCAGTAGGCGAGGGCAAATTGGATTTTTTGGTTGGAGACTCTCTAATTGTTGAATTGAAAGCTGTCCAAAACTTAACCCCCATTCACGAAGCCCAAGTCCTCTCCTACCTTAAAATGACTCATTACCCCCTCGCTCTCCTAATCAACTTTAACGTCCCTCTCCTCAAAGACGGCATCAAACGCATCATACTTTCTTCTTAATCTTCTTAATCTTCTTAATCTTCTTTGCGCTCTTTGCGTCCTTTGCGGTTCGTCCCCTAAACCCATGAAACACCAAACAACCTCCCCTTGGACATTCATCCCCACCCTATATTTCACCTCTGGCATACCTTACATCATCATCAACACAGTTTCCGTAATCTTTTACAAAAAACTGGGAATAGATAATACTCAAATCGCCTTATGGACAAGTTTTCTCTATCTACCTTGGGTCATCAAAATGTTTTGGGGCCCAATCGTTGATATTTACTCTACCAAACGCAAATGGATACTTTATACCCAATTTGCCATGTTCGCTTGTTTGGGTTTGATAGCCTTATCCTTACAACTACCAAATTTCTTTTTCATCTCCCTTGCAACATTAACAATAGGAGCATTTATTTCTGCAACTTATGACATTGCCACAGATGGCTTCTATCTACTGGCTTTATCTTCAGAACAACAAGCCTTTTTTGTTGGTATTCGCTCACTGTTTTATAGAATGGCTGTCATTTTTGGCTCTGGAATATTAGTAGTCTTAGCAGGTCAACTTGAATTATCTCTCAATAACATTCCTTTAAGCTGGACTATAGCTATTGGCTTCTCAGCTTTAATTGTAGCAATTTTGTTTATTTCGCATCGCCTAATTTTACCTTTCCCTAAATCAGACACCCAAAGACAAATACTAACTAGAAAAAATATACCTTTTTGGTCAATAATTAGCTCATATTTTGCTCAGGATAAAATTATAAATATTTTAGCTTTTATCTTACTTTACAGACTTGGTGAAGCAATGCTTGTCAAGATAGCTTCTTTATTTTTATTGGACAAACCAGAAGTAGGGGGCTTAGGGCTATCAACATCAGATGTCGGGTTAGTTTACGGGACATTTGGAGTAATATCCCTAATCTGTGGAGGAATTTTAGGAGGCTTGCTAATTTCTAGATATGGATTAAAAAAATGTTTATTTCCTATGGCTTTAGCTTTGAACTTGCCTGATATATTTTATGTATATATGGCTTACACTAAATCTTCACTAATATTAGTGTATCCCTTGGTTTCTTTAGAGCAATTTGGCTATGGGTTTGGATTTACAGCTTTTAGTATTTATTTAATGTATATTTGCCAAGGTGAATATAAAACTTCTCATTTTGCTATTTCCACAGGCATCATGGCTTTAGGAATGATGTTACCAGGTTTAATTAGTGGTTATCTGCAAAAAGCTTGTGGCTATCCATTATTTTTTATTTTGGTTTGTTTGCTGACCATTCCTGGGATGATTGCTCTATTTTTTATACCTTTAAAAGAAGAACCAAAGCGTCAGAATAATTAACATTATTACCGAACCATGAGTTATGTTTTAGGAATAGATGGCGGCGGTAGTAAGACTGTTTGCATACTAATGAATGATTTGCGCCAAGTACTAGGTCGTGGTGAAGCAGGTTCATCTAATTATCAGAGTATAGGTATTGAAGCCACTCTACAATCTATTCAATCTGCAATTCACAATGCAGTTGAGGCAGCAATAATTACAAATCCTGTGAATATTGACGCGATATATCTGGGTTTAGCAGGTGTAGGTCGTGCAGCAGATATCGAAGTAGTAAAAGGTTTAGTTAAAGAGTTACAGAATAACAAATCTCTGCCTATTACTTGGGCATTACAGCCAGCAAATATTGTAATTTGTAACGATGCTTTAATTGCTTTAGTTGGCGGAATTGGTCAGCCTGTAGGAATCGTGGTTGCAGCAGGTACTGGTTCGATAGTTTTCGGGCGAAATCATCAGGGACATACTAAGCGAGTCGGTGGCTGGGGGTATATTTTAGGAGATGAAGGTAGTGCCTATAAAATTGCGATCGCAGGCATGAATGCAGCATTAAAATCTTATGATGGACGGGAAATATCAACAAGTTTAGTAGAGGCTTTCAAACAGCATCTTGGTTTGGAAAATATAGAAGATTTAATAGGAATAATATATCGGCGAGGATGGGAAGTTAAACAGATAGCTGCTTTAGCACCAGTTGTAGATTTGGCAGCTGCGTCAGGTGATATAGTAGCGAATATCATAATTGATGATGCTGTAAAAGAGTTAGTAAAAGCTACATCTACAGTAATTGATGCTATTTTTAATGCTGACTCAGTTTTAGAAGTTGTCACAACAGGAAGTGTGTGGCAGGGTAGATGCAAGATCCATGAGAGGTTTGTAGCGTCTCTTATTAAGGAGTTTCCTAATGTAAGGGTGATTTTTCCGAAGTATGAACCTGCTTATGGTGCTGGTTTATTAGCGTTACAGACAACTCAAAATTGACGCCAAGAAAGTAATAATAGGAGTTTTCAGTCTGCGAATATGCGCCCCAAAAAAGTTACTATTTCAGACCAAGCTGCGGTGCTAGCACTAGAATCATAACGATAACCGTCGTCGCGCATGAATGTATGTTCTGCTTCATACAAGAAAACTTGGTGAGGTATGTTAGCATTCTCAACTGCTTTTATTATGGTTTGGCGATCGCTCTCTGGTATATGAGGGTCAAGAGTACCGAACACCATTAGCATCTCGCCTTTGATTTCACTTACCCTCTGGATTGTATCGGCTACCTCCTTACCAAGTTTACCACTGGGAATCCCAGTAGGATAACAGCAGACACAAGCTCGAATTTCGTTTTGAAATGCTGCGCGGAAGGCTAAATGTCCACCAATACAAAAGCCGAGAGTGCCTATTTTATTTGGAGAAACCGCACTCTCTGTTTTCAGAAATTCAATCACAGCAAGGCAATCGGCATCATAATCAGCTACGGAGGTTCGACGCGCATCGTCATTACCGCGCATCCGTCCCAGATCGTCTGGCTCAATTACTAAACCAACTGGCTCAATTCGGTGAAAAATTTCTGGCGCTGCTACTACATAGCCGTATCCTGCTAAGTAATTAGCGAGACGAATCATTGCATCGCCTAACTGATAAATATCACTGTAGAAGACAATACCAGGGTATTTTCCTGCTGCTTTGGGAGATGCTACATAAACACGCATTAAGCTGCCATCTACTCTTAATTCAACATTGCGCTTAGTGATTTGCACTTTTTTGTCTCCGTGTTACGTTTGCTGTCATTAGCTTCTACACTGTAGCGCCACAGCATCCGGTTACTTTCAACGCACAATTTGGTGTTCTTTTACCATCACTGCGATCGTTTAATATCCGCAGTGAAATTTTGTTGCGATCGCCTTAATACACCTTTACCTTAGCGACGGTAGGCTATCCCTCTTTTTGCAGCTTTACTTTTCACTTTTTGACTATAAATTTTAATTTCTAGCCAATAAAGAGAATGGATAGCTCAGATAACTTACCATTTGATGGGCTGGTTCTGCTATAACTATTGGTTGATTGTTCATATCCGAAATTTTACTTTTGGGATATGAATAATCAACTTTTTTTTCTTCAGTATCTTTACTGGGTGTATCTTGCAGAATAGTTGGCATCACACCTAGCTCAACTAGTTATCAAATTATTGTTAACAGACACGCTGGAAAATTATATTGTAATACTACAACTGAACAAGGCACAGAAATTGTTATTGAGATTCCTGTATCCCAAACTTTATCTCGTCGTTCACTAGTACAGCACGACGTAAATAAACTACCTATTCCAAATCAATAAAGGCTTATGCTATATGAATTTTGAATGCCTGAATTTTGCCTTGCGGTACTAGTTTTATAACCCTTATTTTTAGGTTCGTTTCTAAATGTTTGTGGTTTACTGATTTATTTCTTACTAATCTCTAATTACTTTGGCTAGTTAGAATTCACACCAATAATTAATAAAGGGGATAGATGACATTCGCTTGCTGCGAAGCACCCATCCCCGAATAGCTGCCCAGATCATGAACCTGGAATCTATAGTCCGGTATCTAATCATTCCAGTATCGACCGAGATATGTAGATTGTCACTGGGATAGATACTGATTTAGAAGATATCTACGAAAAGATTGTTACACAATTACTCTTGTTCACCCAATTAAGTTAAGGCTAAAACTTTATTACCAAAGTCAATTTTTTAACGAACCGCCAAGGCGCAGAGGACGCAGAGAGAAAAAAGAGATGCTTAACTGAACCGTATTGCTTGTTCACCCCTTCTTCCGCCTCTCATCGCCAACAAGGCCGTTCCGTAAGCAGTTTCTGTGTACACTGACGCCACTACAGGAACCTGCAAATGACGCGCCCTAATTGCAGTCCAAGTGTCATTCGCCGCACCACCACCAGCGGTATAAACACGGCTCAGTTTATCTGCTCCCATTTCTTGTAATAATTCATACCCTCGCATTTCTATGCGGGCAATGCTTTCTAACAAACCATGCAAAAATTCCACTGGATGATCTGGGCGTGGTTCCAAGCGTGGGGGTAGATTGGGATCATTAATCGGAAAGCGATCGCCTACCTTCAACAACGGATAATAATCTAAATCGCTGGCTTTTGATGGATCAATATCACGGCTAAGGCTTTCTAACTCAGCGTTTGTGAAAAATTGCTTTAGTACTGCACCTCCAGTATTAGAAGCACCCCCAGTCAGCCAAAAATCACCTAACCGATGGCTGTAAATCCCATATCTGGCATCTTCTAGACGGGTACGACTTAATAACTTTAGTACCAACGTTGAACCAAGGGAAGTCACGGCTTCACCAGGTAATTTTGCCCCACTGGCGAGAAAAGCGGCAATACTATCAGTTGTACCTGCACATACCAGACAATCACGGCAAAAACCGAACTTATCGGCAATTTCAGGACGCAATTCGGCAATCGGAGTCCCAGGAGGTAAAACTTTGGGTAGCTGAATTGATATTTGCAGCAATTCTTGCCATTCTGGGTATTTCAACTCTTCTACGTCATAACCCAGCTTTAAAGCATTATGGTAATCGCTAATACCCAACTGACCATGCAGGAGAAACGCCAGCCAATCTGCTTGATGCAGGAAATATCTAGCTTCACTAAAAGAAGGTAATTGCCTCATCCACAAAAGTTTGGCTAGGCTGGAGGTGGCACTCAACACGGTATGATTGGGGGGTGCTATACTCCTCAAATGCTCTAGCACCAACGATCCCCGCGCATCGTTATATAGCAATGGTGCATCTGTTGGATTGCCAATAGCATCGACCAGTAAGACGGTGGAAGAAGTACCATTGATAGCGATCGCTTTAATTTCTCGCCGCAATTGGTCAGGTATTTGTTCCACCAACGCAAACAAAGCCTCCTGCCAAATTTTTGGCGTAACGGCATTTGGTGAGTCATGGAAAGGATATCGCACCTCTGCCTGAATACAAGAGGCTTCCTCGTCAATCACCACACCGCGTGCCCCAGATGTGCCGAAGTCGATACCCAGATATAAATTCATAATTTTTATAAATTTTTTTAATGGAGAATAAATAAGGACTACTGACTAATAACTGCTTTTGTTGCATCTTGTAACAAGATATTCCCCAATTCTGGCAAAACAAGGAAAAGTAGTAAACGAACTGTTCAAAATCTATTCAGGTTAGGAGGTTTTCAGCCATGCCTATCTTAGATACTCTGTACATTGCTCAGGTGTCTTCCATCTCAGATGCTCAAGTCTACATCGCTCTAGTTGTAGCTTTGATCCCAGGAGTTCTAGCTTGGCGATTAGCCACAGAACTTTACAAATAACGTTCCGATGTGACACAGTTAAAAAGCTAATAATCCTGGCAGTACGGGGTGCAATTTCCAGACTTTATGGCTTGATGTCATAAGTACCTAGAAATCTTGCACTTACGTAAGCCAGGTTATTTTTTAACCAGTGCGACACTTGTAGCTATTTCAAAAAAATGAAGTAATATGACAGCTAAATCAAGCATTCAGGAGTGCTGAGTGAGATTTACAACTCAGCACGGGCTAAACGCCCCGCTGACGCTAACAGCACTCATAACTCAGCACTCTTGATAGTACTTCCCTTCACTAAGCGAGGTTATCTTTTAGCATCATGAACGCGATTCAACCCTCCAGACCACCGTTACAACCTATACAAAAACGTCGGGTCATTTCTCGGACAAAACGGCATCTTCGTCAACGTTCTTACCAGATGATGGCACTGGAAAGTACAGCCAAAATAGCGGCCAATCTTGTGATTACAGCCGTTGCAGCATCTGCTTTAACACAACTCTTGCCTTATCATTGGTTACAGCAAGAAAAATTGCGAGAAATGAGTACTGAAGTCAAGCTGATGGAAGGACACGTCAATGGTTTACAGGCGGAATTTAGCCGTAACTTTGATCCGCAAGAAGCTAAAATTATTAGACAACGACAAGGATACCGATTCGATCCCAGCCAGCGTCAGATTGTGTTGATGAATCAAGATCGCCGAGAAGATGAGCAAACAGATTCATTACCCTAAGAAAAATGGCGAATTTGGGATTATTGAGATTTATTGTGATTCAGGCTACGTCTAAACCGGGTGTTAATTTATATTATTGCTAACAAGTAATGGTTAATAGCTAATTTTTGAATAGCTATGTAGTTATCATCTATTAGTCATTAGCGATACAGCGTGGCTTTGCTCCAATTCAAAATTAAAAATTCAAAGTGAAGAATTTACTTTTTGAATCTTGAATTTGCAAAAAGGACTGTCGCTTCGCTCCAATTCAAAATTAAAAATTCAAAATGAAGAATTTACTTTTTGAATCTTGAATTTGCAAAAAGGACTAATCTACTAATTAGGACGCTGATTGAGATAGTAGCTCGTCTAGCCAATTTTCGAGTTGTAAACGCAAGCGACAACTAGTGATATCCTTATTGTTGTCGAGAGAGGGCAGTTGAGTAAGGGCGCGACGATAATCAGCGATGCCTTCGGCGAGCTTCGCTAACGCACAATTCCAGTCGCCCCAAAGATGGTAAGTCCTGCCGCGTTCAGCCCAGATATGACCTTCTAGTTGACCAAAAAGCAGTGCTAGCTCAAAATTCTCAATTGCCACTTCGTATTGCCCCAAATCACGCCAGGTAATGCCTCGGTTAATCCACGCGCGAACATAGTGAGGTTTCAAATCAATCGCTTGATCGTAGTCGGCAAGTGCTACTGCTAATTCTCCACAAGCTGCATAGTAATTTGCGCGATTGTTATAAGCACTAGCCAAATAGGGATTAAGTTTAAGGGCGGTATTATAGTCGTCAAGCGCTTTTTGCCTTTCACCACTTTGGAAATAAATTAGCCCCCGGTTGTTGTAATCAACGGCATTGTGGGGGTGGCGGCAGATTAGTTGGGTTAAAAGTGCGATCGCTTCAGTATAATCCTCTTGTTGAGCTAACTTCAAAGCAAAAGAACGCAAGTAGCTATCCTCGAAAGTAGATTCGCTGCGATCGTTTTTCCTCCGCTCTTGAGATTTGTTTGTAGTATTTAAAACATACTTGTATTGTTTATTTTGCTGGTCATCGTCAGCTAAAAATGAGTGAATATTCATCTTTTCCTGCTTAAAATCCCTGCTTTTTTAAATAAAAGTCTAGTTTTTTAACGCTGGTGGTTTTACCACTGTGTCTATTCTCAAGGTACTTATGGTTACTTTAAAGTCGTCTTCAGACTGAGATTTAAACTACTCACACCAGTAGGAATCTACCCTTTAATAAACAATTGCTCCTCAAACCTATTCATAGATACTTGATCCCGAAGATGAATTCCCGAAATAGCAGACGTTAATCTCAAAGACTAGTCAACATAATTCGTAATTGATAATTCCTAATTCGTAGTTGCAATTCCTTTGGGGCTTAAACCCTCCACTGTCTTGCACCCTTCAGCAGAGATTATGGTAAGGGCTTTAACCCTCTTTAATTACGAATTACGAATTACGAATTACGAATTAGTAATTATTTGGTCAAGTAG
>CAXUOL010000098.1:0-13758 GCA_964252435.1 uncultured Nostoc sp. | reverse complement strand
CCCTAACCCTCCCCTTGGAAAGGGGAGGGAACTAGATTTCTTGTTTCCCCCCTTTACAAGGGGGGATTAAGGGGGGTAATTCGACATTAAGTTTTGACCATAATCACTGTACAATTACTCTTGCGAGAAATATTCTCGGCAATATTTCCTTGAATCGCTTGTTGCAGTAGACTTTCACGGCTAGCTCCCAGAACAATCACATCACTGTTGTCTTGTTTGGCGCAATTAAGAACAGCTTCAGAAACAGAATTGGCACGAACGGGAGTAGCCATCACTTTACCATTGACTCGGCGTTGCAGAAAGCGAACAGATTTATCTAATAACGTTGTGTCAGGAATCGAGTTAGTCAGCTGGAAAACCTGACATAGCTTGATTTGGGGTGATGTACTCAAAGAAGCCAGAGCAGGTAATAACTTAATTGCTTGGCTGGAGTTAGGGCCGCCTGCCATTGGCAACAACCAACGGTCAAAGGATCTTTTATCATCCAATTTAGCCAAGATAACATCACAAGCAGCCTGTCGAACTATCGTATCCACCACTCGGCTAAAAACTCTACCAGGAGTTGATGTACTACCTTTCCATCCCATCAGCACCAAGTCAATGTGTCGTGCTTTGACAGTCTCTAAAATTGCTCCAGCAACATTATGGGCAACTCGGATCTCGGTATGAACGGGAATCCGCCACTCCTCTCCTAACAGTATTGCCCGTTGCAAAAGTTGCAGACTTTTGCTGATTTGCACTGGTGTTTCCGATGGGATGCGGCCAGACGCAACGATAATCACTTGTAGGCATTCTATTTCGTAATTGCGATCTTTGGCGATCGCAACTGCCATTTTTAGTAAAGTCTCGGCTGTCTGAGGATGTGAAAGTGGTACTAACAACCTTCCTTTGCCTGTAGCCGGAGCGCGAGTTTGGTAAACCACATAAGAAGGTGCTGATTTGGGTTCTCTTTGTTCGCTATTACCACTCAGTCGCTCTGCTTCGACACGGATAATATCACTACGAGTAATAATTCCTATCAGCTTGCGATTTTCTGTAACGGGTAAGCAGCTGAGGTGATAACGATTGAGTATATGCAGTACATGAGCCAGTGTCGCTGTGGGATTTACTGTCACTGGCTCTGGTGTCATAATCTCGCTAATAGTTGTATCTTTACCTGACTGTTGCGAAGCAATATTAATTAAATCTTGCTGAGTCACAATACCAACAACTTTACCATTTTCTAAAACTGGAAAGTTGCGATGGTGAGAGTGGGAAAATACCTGTACTGCTTCATCAGTACTCATTTGACTAGAGAGAGTTTCCACACGCCGTTGCATCACATCTACGGCACTCAGTTGTGCCAGAAACCCCTCTGTGCTTGGCTCTTTGGTGATGTGAATCCCTTTCCACTCTAGTAGAAGGTCGTAGAGCGATCGCCGATCAATTTTTTCTGCTACTAAATAGGCAACCACAGACGCAATCATTAGCGGTAGCACCAGATTGAAATCTGTTGTCATCTCAAACACAATGACGACTGCTGTAATTGGTACTTTGGAGACGGCGCTAAAAAAGGCAGCCATGCCAACATGAGCATAGACTGTGGCAGCACTCATTCCCAGTAAACTGTGTTCGACAGCACCCACTAAGTAACCAAGCGCAGCTCCCAACACCAAAGTGGGAACTAGTAAACCCCCTGGCGCTCCAGAGCCGTAGGTAAAAATAATTAGGGTAAACTGAACTAAAAGAGCGATCGCTGCAAATGACCAATTAGCACTACCCACAAGCAAAATTTCTCTCAGCCCAGCATGATCGCGAAAGGTAGCAGGTAAAAAGGCGATCGCCGCACCACTAACTAACCCAGCGATTCCAATTCGCCAGGATAAACTCAGGTGTAGCAGGCGGCGGTTAATTGCTAGACTCTCAAGAATACCTTTATTAAATAGAATGCCTAGAAATCCCGCTAGCACTCCTAAAATCAAGTAGAAAGGAATTTCCTGAGCAAAGAAAGTTGTATCGGGAAGACCTAAATTTAGATGATTCAGATCCAGGCTGTGACTACCATAGAGCCGGGAAATGACTGAAGCAATGAAAGAAGCCAAAATCGCAGTACCAAGAGTTATATCTGATACATCTTGGAGTAATTCTTCCACTACAAAAAGTACACCTGCGATCGGTGCATTAAAAGCCGCAGCTAATCCCGCCCCGGCTCCGGCGGCGATAAGTTGGCGACGATGCTCTGGTGAAGTCGGTGCCCAGTTACTAAGTTGATTTGCCAAGGCTGCCCCAATTTGGACAGTCGGCCCTTCTCGTCCTAAAGGCATTCCAGAACCCAACACTAATGTAGCGCTGATCAACTTCACCAAAGCAATCCGCAGATTTAATGGCATCGGCACACGAGCCAATACGGCTTTGACTTCAGACATCCCACTACCTGATGCTTCCGGTGCAAAGCGCTCTACTAGCCAACCAGCTAAAAGTCCCCCTACTAGTCCAATACCTGGTAGCACCAAGTAGGCAGACCAATGGTAAGAAAGATGCACTCGCCATGCGCCTGCCGAATCCACTGTCTGTCCTAATAGAACTGCGGCTAACCCAGAAACTAGACCAATCAGGCAAGCTTCCACGAAAGCTAACCGCCTGGGTTGAAGCAGCTGACGGGAAAGCCTCAACCAGAGAATTTTGCCCCTGGCTAACATATTTTTAGCAATCACTTGTGATCAATGAAGGTATATAAATGTCTGAAATGTCTTACCGTTCACCCTATTTATAGCCCAATACGGTTCAGTTAAGGCTAAAATTCTTTGCTAAAGTCAGTCAATTTTTTTAACGAACCGCTAAGGACGCCAAGGACGCAAAGAGAAGAAAGAAATGCTTAACTGAACTGTATTGATTTATAGCCTTTCATAAAAAAATGAAATTAGAATAAAATTTTTCTATACCTAAAGATAGATATATGCAGTAGTACCGCAAGGCGGAAGTCAAAAGTCAAAAGTCAAAAGCATTATGGAATGGGCTTTTTAGGGATTTTAAATGGTTGCTCTATTTACAAAGAAGGGGAAGGTGGGGTCCCCTCTGGGGATAAGGGGCAGGGGGAAAGGTAAAAACCGTACTTCGTCCCGCTACACGCTTTCGCCCGAAGTCAAGCGAAATAATCCAAATTTTATGAGGAAGGTAAAAACCTCGCCCGAAGTCAAGCGACCTGTCCATCCCTTTTCCCTTTTCCCTTTCCCCTTTAACCTTTTATGCCGTGGCGTACTAGCAGTACAGCGAATCTGCCCAGATTAGGATTTACGCATAAAGATTCTCTAGAAAAATTGAGTGTAAAGCTTACTATTAACGTTGCCAATCATACATTAATCGTCCATGACGATCGCGCACAAGTTCCCATTCTCCATGACGATATCCTTGTCCGTGATAACGTATAGAGCGATAGCGTCGTCTATAATAATGTCGTCGATTCCGCTGACGTTGATAATAATATTTTCCAGGTCGTTGCCGTCTATGATAGCGTCGTCGAGTTCGTCTGTGAGCTAACAAAAACTCTTCACTTTGCTCTCCTACTAATTTTGTCTGTGCGTCAATACTCTGTTCATTGAGAACATTGTTTAGAGTATTATCTTTGGCTTCAACCAAAGTAGGTGGATAAATGAAGGCTAATAACAGGAACACAATTGAGGATAGCTTTTTGAAACGGTTCACGTCTTTGCTTTTCCTAAACTATTGGTAATAATTTTATTTAATACTTAAGTTGAGCAATTATATAGTTCAGAATTCACAAATTTGAGTAACGCAAATGTAATTAAAAGTACATCTATAGGACTCCGATTTTATTTCTGAAAACATACTGAGACTGAAAAGCCCGTTTGATCGGGGTTTTATCTGAAATCTTGTTCAAAAATCAGATATGAGTTCTATAGCAGTTCCCATTCAGATGAAGTACAACGTTATATCGCTTGGTATAGTTGCTTTAGCATTATCAGTAAAAATTTTAAGTTTTATAAGCAATGGCATACATTCCAAAGGATGCAAACTGGTATATCGCTGAATTGGTGCTTGAGTGTAACGTTGAGGGAAATCCAGATAATGTTGTTCATGTAAATATTGTTCTTGTCCGTGCTTCTTCAGCAGAAGAGGCTTTTGAGAAAGCCGAAGAACTTGGTTATGAAAGTAACGACACATATCTCAATCCCAAAAATCAAACCGTAACTTTTACTTATAGAGCCTTACGGCATCTCGATGTGATTCATGATGAATTAGAACATGGTGCTGAACTGATGTTTGAAGAAAAAATTGGTATACGTGAAAGCGAGTTACAACAAATGCTGACTCCAAAATCTCAGCTAGCTATTTTTCGTCCGTTAAAACCAATAGATCCATCTAAGCCAGACTATCGCAGTAAAGAAATTATGGATGAAGTCGCAAAAATGATGTGTGGCGATGGTGTTATTGAAAGACTTTAAATGCTTCAGCCCAATAGTGCATTCGCCATTCTAAACCTTTACAATAGAGCTAAGGTCATAAATACGCTGTTTGGGTCATCAATGTAGTCAGCAAAAGGGCCTCGATACTCGAACCCATACCGTGTATACAAGGCTCGTGCTGGGGCGAACTCTGGAATTGCCCCTGTCTCCAAATACAGGCGATGGTAAGCACGCCGTTCGGCTTCTTTGATGATGTGTTCAAGAATCTTTGAGGCGACACCCTTACGTCGGTGAGTCTTGGCGGTACGCATTGATTTGATTTCACCACTTCTTGAATCTAGTTCTTTTAGTGCGCCGCATCCGAGTAATTCCGATCGCTCCCAAGCTGTCCAGAAAGTAATATCAGGCGATCGTCGCAATGCTTCCAAATCAAGAGCATGAACGCTTCCAGGTGGTGAAATCTCATGCATATTTTCGATATGCTCCCGCAGAAGACCGGCAATCTTTTTACCTGTCAAGTCATCTGAGCGGATTTGCAATTGACTCATCTCCTTTATTTGCTAGAAAATTCTACTTATAAAAGTAAAAGCCCGAAATACAATTCTTTTGACTTTTGACTTCCGCCTTGCGGTACTAGTGAATTGTTTGATGCAATCCACTGTGAGTATTGGTTGCATGTGTGTGCGATCGCTAGAGCAAGCAAGATATGCTGAATCAATTAAGCACTGCTGTAGCAAATAATGCTCTCGCTAGCCATAGTTAATTAATTTTTTGCAGATTGCTAATTGTAAAAAATATTTCATCATCAGCGATCTGGCTATTATAATCAATGTTAATTTGAGTTGGATAACCAAGTGTTGGATCGTATTGTACAGTTAAGTTTGCTGCTTTACGAATCAGCGCATCCCTAATGATATTAAAGAGTTTAGGAATTGTATTATATTGTTTAAACAATTCTGCCTCAGCTGGCTGTTTCGTTGCTTTATAAGTAATAGAACTTGTGACTCGATTGCGTACTTTAATAATCACTGGTTCTGTGGCTTTAGGTAAACAATTGCAACTTCTAGTGAATTCATAGCGATAGTTAGAGATTTTTTGCCGTCTCCATAATCGGTAATTAATCTTAAATTGTTCCAAGGCTAAACTACTAGGCGCGGGTGTTTTGGCTACCTGTATAGGAGGAGGTTGAGATATTACAGGTACATTAAAACCTAAAGATGCCACTAAAATAGCACTAATTGCAATTGGTAAGCGCATATAAATCCATTCTTAACTCCAACTGCTCACTTTAACGTAGCTTCAAGATGATTGCCAAAACATTGAAATTATTTGTGACACTCAAAGCTGGTACGGGGGTTTTGAGCTTTATTGGCGATCGCAATGTGGATAATTTGCTTGACTCCATTAAGATAGATTCAAGTTCCCAGGAGCAATATCTCCTGAACATGGGTTTAGATTTTGGAAAAACCCTTTGTTCTTCACATCGGGTTATCAATTGTATATGTTTTCTGAAGTTAAAAAATGTCTGATGTTAGCCGTACCTTTGGCAGCGGCACAACTGGCTCAATCTGCAACTGGTTTTGTGGATACGGTAATGATGGGCTGGTTGGGAAGTCAAACCATTGCATCTGGAGGTTTGGGAGCTGTTATCTTTAGTTTTTGTCTATTCATTGTTACTGGTATCGTTTCTGCTGTCAGTCCGTTAGCTGCCCAAGCATACGGAGCCGGAAATAGAGAAAAAGTTGGCACAATTGTCCGGCTTGGACTAGGGATATCTCTGGTGCTAGGAATACCAGTTACATTGCTGCTTTACAATGGAGGTGCTTTACTACTTTTACTAGGACAGGATGCTAACACAGTAGCACTAGCAGAGATTTTTTTAAGGGCGATCGCACTGGGTTTTATTCCTGCTTTAGGCTTTGCAGTACTTAAAAGCTTTCTTTCTGCTCTGTTGCAACCGAAATTAGTGATCGTGACTGTGGTTTTGGGTACTCTGTTCAACATCACAGCTAACTATGTGCTGATGTTTGGCAAACTGGGATTCCCGGCGCTGGGTTTAGCTGGTATCGGTTGGGCAAGCACGCTTTCACTTTGGAGTATGTTTGTTGCTTTGACAGTTTATATATGTAATCAGCCTCGTTTTGCAGTTTACGGTATTTTTCGACCTTCGTCTCACGAAGCTTTTTCTCTAGAACATCGTCGGATCATTGGCGAGATTTTTCAGGTTGGATTGCCCATCGGAGGTCTAATTATGGTCGAAGCCGGACTGTTCACTGTTGTCACTTTCTTGATCGGACAATTGGGAACAAATGCCCTCGCTGCCCATCAAATTGCTTTACAAACAATTTCGATGTCATTCCAGATGGCACTAGGCATTTCTTTAGCGACAACAGTTCGTGTTGGACAGTTAGCCGGACAGAATGACCTAGTTGCCACTCGTCTAGCTGGATATGTAGGCATTGCCATTGCAGCTTTATCTATGGGTGTAGTAGGTCTTGCATTTTGGCTAGTACCAAAGTCGATTATTTCTCTTTATATTGACATCAACAATCAGAACAATGCAGATGTGGTTGCCCTCGCGGTAAAATTGCTAGCAGTCGCGGCAATTTTTCAAATAGTTGACGGTGTGCAAGTTACTGCCGCAGGAGCATTACGCGGACTAAAAGACACTCGAATCCCGATGTTGATTGGAATTTTTGCTTATTGGTGTGTTGGTTTATTCACTGGTTATATTTTTGGGATCTCGTTGGGGTCTGGAGCTATTGGTCTTTGGTGGGGATTGGCTATTGGTTTAGCGATCGCTGCAATAATTTTAACTTGGCGGTTTAGCACCAGGAAAACTAATAACTGTTGAATAAGAATTCAGCTATTCTGAATTCAGGAGCGTCTCCGGCTCCGCTCCTGACTACTGAATTCTGTTCGATAAACAAGGTTATGATTTTAGTCTACATAATCTGTTGGTATTTGCGAATCAACAGTGTTATCTGAAACTATTGGGCGGCTACCATCTATCTCTAGAGTATCCTGAACTTGAAAATTACTCTTAGCGATCGGACGTTGACCATCTATATCAAGAACTTCCTCAACCTCTAAATCACTATGGTCAATTGGACGCTTACCGTCTACAGTTAGCATCTCATTTTCTTGAAAATTACTCTTAGTGATTGGGCGTTGACCATCTATATCAATTGTTTGATCGCTATAATTTTTATCTTTTACAATTGGGCGCTGACCATCTATATCAATTGTTTCCTTAATCTGAATGTTACTTGGATCAACTGGACGCTGACCATCTATATTAATTGTTTTAGTTAACTGTTTAGGTTCGTCAGATAATGAATGTATATTAGTTTCAGCCACATTTGTATCCTGATTTAAATTGTTTTCAGTACTATCAACTTTGTTTTTGTTATCCATATTTCTTATTATTTTTCTAGACTATTTATCTGTTGACAATATTATTTTAAAAATTGTTTATCTCTCTGTTAAAGGGACTAAGTTTGGGTAAATAGCATGAAAATTTGTTCATCTAAGTTCATCTAATAAGATAAGATACTGAAGTTGAATCAAAAAATCCTCTACCACAGCACAGAATATATCTGTGACTTTAGAGGGATTTTTCATCTTTCAAAAAATACTTAATTAAATTGTTAGAGGAAGTTTAAGATAACGTAGATGCTTTGGCTTGCCACAGGCTACCGCAAAGGACGCAAAGGAAGAGAGATGAGAAGAGAAGAGTTTGATGTGGGTGAGTATGTCGATCTAATGGGGTTGTTGTTGGATTTAGAGATCAGAGATGAGTATCGTGATGGTGTGGTGGCAAATTTTGAGAGAATTATGGCGATCGCTAATCTGGTAAATTCTTTCCCTTTACCAGAGGAAATTGAAGTTGCACCAGTTTTTGAACCATAATTGCTTCAAGAATAGCTATGTTGATGTTTTAGTGAAACAAAAACTATTGCTGACTGCTATTACTCAAAAAGCTAAAGGCGCTATCTCTTAATATTTCAGCATGAATTTTGATTCAGCCGATGCCATAACCATATCAACTGCTGTACGCGAAGGTAAAGCTAGCGCTGTGGAAGTTACGAAAGCTGCGTTAGCACGAATAGCAACGCACAATCATCTATTCAACTGTTTTACGACTATAACTGCCGAGACAGCTTTAACAGATGCAGCACTGATTGACAGGGAAATTGCCCAAGGCAATCATCCTGGAGTGCTTGCTGGTGTGCCTTTTGCGGTGAAAAATCTTTTCGATATCGCTGGTTTAACAACTCTAGCAGGATCGAAAATCAATGCAGAAAACCCAGCAGCTAGTCAAGATGCAACCGCAGTAGCGAAGCTGAAGCAAGCGGGTGCTGTGCTAGTTGGTGCTTTGAATATGGATGAGTACGCTTATGGGTTTGTAACAGAAAACTCCCATTACGGTGCTACTCACAACCCCCATGATTTACAGCGAGTTGCTGGTGGTTCATCGGGTGGTTCGGCGGCGGCGGTTGCAGCTGGGTTAGTACCGCTGACGTTGGGTTCTGATACTAATGGTTCAATTCGCGTTCCGGCGGCGTTGTGTGGCGTTTTTGGTTTCAAGCCAACTTATGGAAGGTTATCTCGTGCTGGGGTAGCTTTATTTTCTAGCAGTTTTGACCATATTGGCCCTTTTGCGCGTTCGGTGCAGGATATCGCTACGGTGTTTGATCTGCTTCAGGGAGAAGACGATCGCGATCCAATTTGTACTAAGCGTCCGCCTGAATTATGTTTACCACAACTCAAACAAGATATTTCTGGTATCAGAATTGCGATTGCAGCTGATTATTTTACCAAAGGCGCAGAACCGGCAGCTTTAGCAGCAGTGCAAAAAGTAGCTGATGCAATAGAAGTTACTAAATACGTAATCATACCAGAAGCACATCGCGCCCGTGCAGCAGCCTTTGTAATTACAGCTAGTGAGGGGGCAAATCTGCATTTAGACAAGTTGCGATTGCGTCCCCAGGATTTTGATCCAGCGACACGCGATCGCTTTTTGGCTGGGGCGTTAATTCCTAGTAGCTGGTATCTCCAAGCACAACGATTTAGAAGATGGTATTGCGATCGCATTCGGGAAGTCTTTCAAAATGTCGATGTAATTCTTGCCCCAACTACACCAATTTCTGCACCATTAATTGGTCAACAAACCATGATTTTAGATGGCGAAGAAATTCTGGTTCGTCCTCATTTAGGGCTATTTACTCAACCATTATCTTTTATTGGTTTACCCGTTTTATCAGTACCAATTCAGCACCAAAATGCATTACCTTTAGGTGTGCAATTGATTGCAGCACCATATAATGAAGCGTTAATTTTACGGGTTGCAGCTGCGTTAGAGGCAAAGGGTGTAGTTTCAGCCCCAGTAATTTTAAAGGCTCTTAACTAAAGCTAATCGTTTACATAGTCATAATGTCCAAAAATTGCTTCTGGATGACGATAATGTTTAAACTCTATCAAGTTATAGAAGGGATCTTCTAAAAAGAAGGTGTCATGTTCTATAAAAGAATCAGCAAAACGGAGTTGAGGTTTTTGTCTAAAAGTGAGTTGTTGTTGCTCTGCTTTTGCAAGTACGTCTTCCCAATCACTTTTTAAGGTAAAGACAATTCCACAATGCCTGGGGTATATGGGTTGAGGTACAAGGGTTTCTTTAGTCAAGTAAGCAACAAATTGATGTCCGTGGAGATTTAGAATTATAAGTTGACGGTTTTCTCGACCAGGAATGCAACCCAAACGCTCAACATAGTATGTTTTTGCCAGAGCAATGTCTGTTACAGGAAAGGTAAGATGAAATAAAGTTTTGTTCATTGCTTAAGACTACTTTCCAAAATACAATTATACAGAGTGCATATTAATTAATATTTTTCCATCTTTTCTAGAACGTGAAGACTCTAAAGCATTTAAGATGTCTCTAAAGGGGAAAAATGAAGTTACGAGTTTTTCAACCCCAGAAAGCTTTCCTTGGTGAATCATGGTGATCACGTTATTGAATATGCCATATCCAGAATGTCCACGAGAACCTACTATTGTATGTGCCCCACTTACAAGACTATTCAAATCTATAAATGCTTCTGACTCTGCCCTACCTAAATAAATAATTTTTCCTCTTTTAGCAATATTTCTTTCCATGATTGGGATGGTATATTTAGCCGCTCCTGCAGCTTCAATTTGGATATCGGCTCCCCAACCTCCTGTAATTTCTTGAACCACTTCCGAAAAATCATTTTTGGAGGCTATATTGTAAGCGTAATCAGCTCCCATTGATTTAGCAATATTAAGTCTTTCTTCAATAGAATCGACTGCTATTACTATTGCTGCACCTGCTGCTTTAAGTAACATTACAGCACCTAGTCCAATTGCTCCTACACCATAGACTATGGCAAATGCACCAGGTAAGAAACCACCTCCTGATATAAAGATACCGTTATAAGCACAACCGATAGGCTCTATTAAAGTACCTATTTTACAAACCTCTTCAAAGGAATATCTTTCCTGTAAGTGATTAAGTTTCCAACAATATTTTGCTTTGAGAGTTATATATTCAGCGAAGCCACCATCTATTGTTAATCCCAACAGTTCCACATTTTCACACTGATTCGGCATTCCTGTGCGGCAAGGTGTACAGTGCCCACACCATAAAATGCTTTCCGTAGTTATAATATCATCTTGGCAAAATCCTTTAACTTCTTTACCGACTTCGACGATTTCACCTGAAAGCTCATGTCCTAAAATAATCGGTAATTTGGTAGGACCAGAAAATAGAATATAGCCTTCTTTGTCTGTCTCATAAATGTGAATATCTGACCCACAGACACCGCAATATTTAACTCTTACTAAAAGCTCATCAGGTCTAGGAAAAGGAAAGCTTTTATCAATAATCTTAAATTGGGGATCTTTCCAAGCAAGGCTCCCTGAAACACTTAAACTTTTATTAAGATTTTGCTGCTTGGGTGTCCATGTAGCTTCAGCCAGTAATGCTTTCATTCAATAATTTCCAATTACTTGTAATAAATTATAAGAAATTAATAGTAATCATTTTACTAATTATATTAATGAACATCTTATTTTGTTATTAATGCTAAAAATCCTAGTTTTAAATAATCGATCTACATAAAACTTTTACTGTTAAAACTATGTTTTTATCGGCTTTATACAGACTTAAAATATACATGTATTTGATTGATCAAACAAGTATTTTCAATAAAATTACATTTTTTTTAACAAATTAAAATATATTAAATATCAAGTAAGAATAAACAGTACTTGCAAAAATCAGGCGAGGCATATAAAACAAAAGTTATTAACTGAAAGATGCTTGTGTTTAATTGTACCCAGTGAAGACAACGATAAAATAGCAGCGTAGCTAAATTACAGGGGTTAGGGATTAGGCGTGGTTATTGCAATGTACTCAACTGAAAATCTGGCGTTGCTGCGATCGCTATTTTACTTGAGAGCGATCGCACGAGCATATACCCACTACTTCGATGTATCGGCTTAACAGTTTTAAGACAATACATCATTAGGAACACTCAACCTTTTATAAATGAAGTTAAAGCTGTAGTTAATACAACTTAAGCTGTGGTTAACACAGTCTCATCTGTGGTTATGAATGCTCAAGCTGTCATTAAGATTAGACGCTTCAGATAAATTAGGAGAATTTACCAGTAATTATCTTATCGTTGCGTTACGGCTAAAGCCGTAACGCACCATTTCAGATATACCGGACACAAAGTATAGAAATTAATAACTGTTGATTGTAAATATTTACGCCGGAATAATACTATACTTCATCAAAAGCAGCTGGATAAACAACCTTTCCTTTATACTTTTTTTGATAGTTTTGCAGTGCTTTCACCATGAAAAATTCCTCTGGTACTGGAAAAGGAGACTCGATTTCATAAACAACAGAAGGCTGAAAACCAAAGCGAGTATAGAAGTGGGGATGACCTAGTACAATTACTATGGCTTCTTTCTTTGTCTCTGCTATTTCTAACCCTGCTTTTATTAGTGCGCTACCAATTCCTTGTCTTTGAAATTGTGGATGAACTGCTAAAGGCGCTAAACTAAGTACCTGGAGTGTTTCTTCACCCACTAGGTCAATGTAGCTGAATAAAATATGACCAACTATAACATTTTCAACCTCTGCAACCAGAGACAAATCTGAAATATAGCGATTAGAATTGCGAATTTTCTCCACAAGTTGAGCTTCGTTTTCCTGCCCAAAGGCTAATGTATTCACCTCAGCTATTGCTGTGTAGTCTGGCAGAGTTTCACAACGGACATTGATCATTTTAAAACTAATTCCATAAAAACCCAGTTTGCTCGATGTTCTAGAGGAATCTCTGTTTTTTCCAAATACGGCTCGATATCCTGAAAGCCAAATATATGATAAAGTGCGTGTGCTTCCTTTGCAAAAGGAGCGCTGTCTAAACGTATCCTTGAGTAACCAATGTAGGCAGCTTCATTGATGATAAATTCTAATAAAGACTTACCAATTCCTTTTCTGCGAAATTCTGGTCTTACATACATTCTTTTAATTTCGCCAATATCTTCACCAATCTTTCGCAAGCAAGCGCAACCAGCTATTTTTTCCTCATATTGTCCCAAAAGCAAGCGCCCTGAAGGGGGTAAAAATTCGTGGAGTTGAGTCATATATTGCTCAAAGAATGTATTAACATTTAAATTGATGCCGAATTGATGGCCGAATATCAACTTAGTCTCATTAAAATATTCCCAAAATACTTCCTGGATATGAGAGTTATGTTCATCAGTCTCTACTTGGGTAATTTTAAGCAAAGTTTATGCCTCCGCTAAATAATTGAATAAAAATACACAAGTTAGAATAACAATTACTAAAGTTGATTTCGCGCTTTGAGTTGCAGATATCGCTCAACTAACTGATCGGCAATTTGATTTGCTGGTGCATCTAGCACCAATACTCCTTTTTGTTTCAGTTGGGCAAAAGCTACTTGTCGTTGCATTAATAAATCTAGTGCTACTGCACGGGTATAAACACCTGCAACATCATCTGTAAAGGTGTGTGCTAAACGATCGACTTGTGGATCTCGCAAAGTAACGCAAAATGGAAGGTAGCGGGGTGCTAACTTGGAGAGTGCGGCTAGGAGTTCTGTAGAGGCAGTAATATCAACCAAGTCGGTAATCACCACTACCAGCGCCCTCCGAGTTTGTCGCTGCAAAACATTTGTCACCGCCCCCAAATAATCAGATTCAAATAACACTGGTTGAATTGGAGTTAAGCGATCAATTAGCTGATTCAAATGATGTTGACCGCGTTCTGGGGGAATCCACGTATGCATCTGGCGGTCAAATA
>CAXUOL010000097.1:0-13849 GCA_964252435.1 uncultured Nostoc sp. | reverse complement strand
CCCTCATTCCCTACTCCCTACTCCCAGAATGCACCCACTCCGTGCGGGAACAGTCAATGACAATTGCTGAGTTTCTCCTTCACTATTCCACTCAACTTCAGCAGTACCATATAAAAGTTTGTTGGGTTGAGTACGTAAACTGACGACATCTGCATTCGCTGTTGCCGAACTTGTGCCAGCGTTGACGGCAATTATCAATTCCTCTTTCCCTAAAGTTCGCGCAAAGATATAAATTTGTCCTTGAGCATGGAGAACTTGATAATCACCTGTACGCAAGGCTGGGTAATTTTGGCGCAGGGCAATTAATTGACGATGAGTATTAAAAATTTCTTGATTCCAGTTACTCTCTAAAGGAAAGCCACGGCGGGAGTCGGGATCTATTGCACCAGGTAAACCAACTTCATCACCATAATAAATGCTGGGCGCACCGGGAAAGGTGAGTAGCAGTAGGGTTGATAATTCTATACTACCTATATCACCGCCGGCAATGGTCATCAATCGTGCTGTATCGTGACTTGCAAGCAAATTGAGTTGAGTTAGCTGAATTTCCCAAGGGTAAAGTTGCAGTACTTCTTGGATTTTGGTGGCGTACTCAGCAGCAAATAAGGGTGGATAAGGTTGATAGTCACGGCTTTGGACTTGTTCTAAGACTACGCGATCGCCTGCTGCAAAGGCAATTGTTGGCCCAGCAAATAAATAATTCATCACGCCGTCAAATTGCGTTCCATCTAGCCACTCACGTGAATCTCCCCACACTTCGCCCACAATGTAAGCTTCGGGATTGACTGCCTTAACGCGATCGCGAAATTCCTGCCAAAAACCAGGAGTTTTTACTTCAAATGGTACATCCAATCGCCAACCATCAATGCCGAATTTAATCCAATATTCGGCAATTTCCATAATGTATTCTCGTACTTCTGGATTATCGTGGTTAAATTCTGGCAAGGCACGATTTCCCCCCCAACCCACATAGTTAGCAGGGAAGTCCCCATTATATGGTGAAAGGGGCCAGCCTTCTATTTTGAACCAATTTACCCAAGGTGAATGGGGGCCATTTTCTAAAACGTCGTGGAAAAAGAAAAAACCACGGCTGGAATGGTTAAACACCCCATCCAGAACAACTTTGATATTCCGTTGATGGGCTGCATCAAGTAATTCTTTAAAAGCCTCGTTGCCCCCTAACATCGGGTCAACTCGATAATAATCGTGGGTATGATAGCGATGATTGCTAGCGGATTGAAAAATGGGTGTGAAATAAATCGCGTTAATCCCTAAATTCTGGATGTAGTCTAAATCCTCCATAATGCCCCATAAATCGCCGCCTTTATAGCCTTGGAGGGTTGGCATAGAGTCCCAATCTTCCCAACGGGCTTCCTGCAATAACCGTTTGCGCGGCTGTTTGCTTCTGGCAAAACGATCTGGGAAGATTTGGTAGAAAACAGCGTGCTTCACCCAGTCTGGTGTTTGAATTTGCATGAATAACTTTTTGTATGTTCAGAAGCGATCGTTGCAAATATTAGCTTCTTTATGGCTCTTACTTATGATAGAGAATCTGTCATTTCTCAGTATTCATTAGTGATTTAGCCTTTTTGCTGCTGTTTTATCCGCAAATGTTATCAGTCTTAACTATTTTGACTATAATTTATTTTAGTTTTTAACAGTTCAACAAGATAGACTCGTCAATGATTGCATTCTGACGCCAAGCCGCGCAGCATCTCCGGCTTTGCTCCTGAATTCTTCTTTAAGAAATTTATTTATTACTTAATTATTCTTAATTTTATTTTCTTTACTTTGTCCGTAATGATTTAGGCAGACAATGGATTAGTTTAATATAGCAATCTTAAATGAGATTGTGAAAATTTTTGTTATGGTCGTCTTTGGTCTATTTGTCAAGAGTCATTTGTGATTACAAAGGACAAATGACTAATGCTAATGACAGCCAACTCCAAAAATATTTCACAAAAGATTTAGGACTGCTATAGCTTCATAAAAATTACCTGTTACCTTAGATTTCGGTAATTCTTAGATGCAACCGATCAAAGATGTCTCAGGAACCACAGAAAATCACTATGAGGGATACGTAATTCAAGAATATGAGTTATTAATTAGCAAGTGTCTTAGGAATAACTTATCACCTCCTAAGCTTATTTGATGTTATCTATGAAAAAAATAGATAACTCTAGTCGCATCAAATAATCAAGGCTAAAAAATTACATAGTTTGCATTAATATGAGAGCGACTTATCCGGCTAAAATCACTACTTCGTTGTTGACAGCAAATAAATTAAGTTTGAGGTAAAAATGAGACACGAAAAACTTTCTCCTGGACTACTTTTGGCATATCAAGACTATCAAAATGAAGGAGATGGAGCTTTAGTTACACATAAGCGATCGCTTGGCATCATTGCTCACAAAAGCCCGGTCAAGCCCACTAAAAGCGTCGTTTTTATCTACTGCAACCCTGATGCAGACTTAAGTTATTTATCACAATATAATATTGAAGTCAATCAAAACTCTGGGAGTGTGCGGACAGCTTTCTTACCGATAGAGAGTTTAGATGTCTTATCTGAAGAAGATGTGATTCGGCGGATTAAGCCATCACGCAAACTTCATTTGAGAATGGACACTGCAATGGGCACAGTCAAACTGCCGGAATTTAAGAATAAAACCGGACTGACTGGAAAAGGAGTAATCATCGGCATTATAGACAGTGGCATCGATCCGAAACACCCCGCCTTTGCTGGACGAATTTTACACATTTGGGATCAAACACTGCCAGGACCAGGAGTCACAGAGGGCGGCTATGGGGCTGAATTTACGGGAGCGCAACTGACAGTTTCTCAGGATACTGGCGGTCATGGTACTCACGTCGCTGGCATTGCAGCTGGTGCCGATGCTTGTTATGGCGGTGTCGCACCAGAAGCGGAATTAGTTGTCGTCAGGTCAGATTTACAGGATGCTCACATTGCAGATGGTGTGCGCTACATTTTCCGAGTTGCTAGAGAGTTGGGACGCCCAGCAGTGGTCAATCTCAGCTTGGGCGGACACGCTGATGCCCATGATGGTAGCGACTCCTTATCCAAAGTCATCGACGCCGAAACTGGCCCTGGAAGAATTGTTTGCTGTGCTGCGGGTAATGAAGGAAACGATAACATTCATGGACAAGCGACGATACCTAGTGGACGCACTCGTGGTATGCGCTTTAATGTTCCTTTGAATCAAGTAGGCATAGTTTGGTTAAACGCTTGGTATGCCAAAGACAGCGAATTGGAAGTATCTGTGCGGAGTCCTAATGGTTTTGTTACTCCCTTCCAAAAAATTATTACTGAAGGTAATGCCGCCCAAGATTACCAATTACCAGATGCACGGGTGCAATTAGCGACACCAGCGCCAGACCAAGCCAACGGCGACCATAATTTCTTTGTGCAAATCCGGGGTATTGGCCCTTCGCAAGTAATGGGAGGTGTTTGGCAGCTGCGAGTCCGCAACACTTCTTCAACTGACACATGTTTAAATGTGTGGACACTAGATGATAGTTCGTCAGTGTTTTTCACAGGTAAAAGTGTGAAGGATGCATTAAAAATTGGTTCGCCAGGAGCCGCCAGCAGTGCAATTACAGTTGCCGCCTATACTACTAAAACAAAGTACACAGATATTGATAACCAAGTGCGAGAAATGGGCTTAGAATTGGATACTATTTCAGAATTTAGTAGTGAAGGACCTCTACGCAATGATGGACAGAAGCCGGATGTAGCAGCACCAGGAGCGATGATTATTTCCACACTTTCTGCCGATGCTAATTTTGACCGCTCATCGATGATTAATTCCAAGTTTGTGGTTCAGGCTGGTACGAGTATGGCGACACCGTTTGTTAGTGGGTTAGTGGCACTGCTGTTGCAGCGCGATCCTAAACTCGATCCGGCTGCTGTGAAAGACTTACTACGTAAAAATAGTGGAATTCCCGGAAAACCCGCAGGCACATTTGATGACAAATGGGGTTATGGAGTCATTAACGCAGCTAATCTGTAATTAGACTGAGAGACGCGATATATTAAATACTCAATATCGTGTCTCTTAAGTTAATAATTCTTAATTACTTTAGTATAAAATCATTGTTAATTTTTTAACCATCTTAAGTAATTTTTGGTAATGTAGTTTTTAAGACTACGCACTAGTTTGTAGTATAAATAATCTAAAAATGATTAATCTTCGTATTCAAGAATTTGCCAAAGCTAAGGGTCTATCTTTAGAGGAACTTAGTAAGCTTTCAGGTGTTCCTTTAGCGGATATTCAATCCTATACGACTATTGAAAGTTTAACAGATGAAATTGCTGCAAATCTTAGGAAAATAGCATCTAATTTCAGTGTTAGTGTAGTGGAGTTAGTCAAGCCTGTAGTCAATCAAGGAGCTTTTAGATTCAAGATTTTGGAAATGGTTAAAAAGAAGGGTTTAACAATTGAAGAATTGAGTAAAACTTCTGGTGTACACCTTGCTATTATTGCTTTCTATAGTACGCAGCCTATTGATGAACATAAATTTAACGAACTGGAATTGAAAAATAAGTATCTTACCAAAATTAGTGAAGTTATTGGTTGTAGTACTGAGGAATTAAAGGTCGAAACTGATCTCCCAATAACTAAGGTTGATCTCAAAGAATGAGCAGAAAAAAGAGGCTTAAATTTAGAGGATATAAGTTTACTTACAGGTCTACCTATAGATTTTATAGATTTGATTTCTACACAATATATAGATGAGCCTTTAGATATCTCTTTAAAAGATAATATTTCCGAGAGTATATTAGGACTAATGGCTGAGAACTCAGCTACAATATCGCTGCGACGAGAAAGAACTCCACAAGAGGTATTTTGTCGTTGGATTGAAATAACTATAGGTAAGAAAATATGGATATGTAAATAACTTTAATAATGATAAATTGCTGTTTAAAAGTTAAAATTTGAAAGTAATGGCTTGAATGAAAAGTTTTTATAAAAAAAACCTTTGTGGTATTTCATTTCGTAGTGAAGATTTAAATGAATATAATTTTACAGAAGTACGAGCAGGACTGAAACTAACAACAAGATTTTGGCTAGGACTATTTGGTGTTACTGTAGCTTCTCTGTCCAGTATCATAGCTGTTTTTTCTGCTGGATTAATTGCATTAGATTATACCTCTTTAAAAGTTTATAACTTTGGTTTATCCGAAATCAGTTTTCTCATATACGTAGTTAGTATAACTCTAATTATAAATCGTGGTTTTGAAGTATTTTCAATTAGCATTGTTGTTATTTTAATTGTTATTAGTACTTTTATAACTGTAGTTTTTGATCAAAGTTTTGGAATGCCTTTTTTGATTCTTTCTCTTAGCTTGAGTATAGCTTTAGCTTGGTTAGGAATAATTGTTACAGCATTATCTGTAGCTTTCACTACTATAATTGGGGGACTTTTATGTGAATTATCGGCTTTGCTAGGTGCTAGCTTGATAGCTACAGTTGCAACGCTATTTATCATAGAGTCACAACTCAAAGCTATGACACTTATTGCAGTATCCATAGTTATTTTTGCAGGTGTTAATGTTGCACAAAAAGTTGCAAAAAGCTTACCTAACTTTGCGTGGATTAGGGAAGTAGCTGTATTCTGGACATCAATAGGTGGAACATCTTTTTATGGAGCAGATTTAACCGATGCTAGCTTTGATGGTGCAGATTTAAGACATACAGATTTTAGGAAAGCAAATCTCACATGCACTAGCTTTAAAGGCGTTACTGGTTTAGAATTAGCTCGATTCCAAGGAACTATATTGCAAGAGCCTAAAGTTAGAAAACTGTTAACTACTAATAATGGTCGTGGTGAAGATTTTACTCAAGCAAACTTGCAAGGAGCAAATTTACAAGGCGCAGATTTGAGAGAAGCAATTTTAGTTAAAGCTCAAGTATTAGATGCAGATTTTTCTGGTGCATTACTCACAGATGCCTGTATCCAAGACTGGAATATAAACAAGAATACTCGCTTTCAAGACGTTGATTGTAAACGTGTTTATTTAAAGTGTAGCTTGCATGGAAACTTTTTAGAGCCAAAACCAGATAGTGGAGAATTCCAACCAGGCGAATTTGAAAAATGGATTACCGATGTCAGGGATACTATTGACTTAATTTTTCAAAATGGACTGAACTGGAGGGCTTTTGCATTTTCTCTGACTCAAACTGCTATTAATAATGAAGGATTAGGCTTATCGGTTCGCAGTATAGAAAATAAAGGTGATGGCATAGTTGTTGCTAAAGTAGGTGTTTCTTTAGAAACTAACAAAACTGCAATTCACGAAGAAATGACCAATCATTATTATCAAGCAGTTGATGCAATTGAGGCGAAGTATGAACTTGTGCTTCAAGCTAAAGAAGGGGAAATACAAAGATTACAAACTTTCTATGATTCACAGCAAAAATTTATTCAAGGATTAATTACTGGAATTGCTGAGACAAAACGAGAAGTTATTATTAAGGGCGAAGGAAATCGCGTATATATGATGAATCAAGCAGGTGACATTATGGAAAGCAATAATCAAAACATCAACGCAGGTAGAAATGTTGATATGTCTAGCGGTAATAAGATTATCGTAGGCGGCGATGTTACAAACTCTAATTTGACGCTGGCAGATGCAAACAGTCAAGTTAGTAATTCGATTCAACAGCTTAGAGATATTAGTACTGATACTAGCGGCGAGTTAGCACAGATTTTAACGACTTTGCAAAAATCCATCAATGATGAGCCAGCCCTTTCTGAAAATCAAAAAAAAGAGGCGTTAGAAGCTGTAGAAACTATAGCAGAAGAAGCAAAAAAACCATCAGGAGAGCGGGTAAATAAACTCTGCTCAATGGCTCTCAATGCCCTTAAAGGTATAGCATCTGCTGTTACGGATGCTAGTAAACTAGCAGAAATATTCAAAACTTATCTGCCAACTCTTACAAGCATACTGGGCATTTAGGCAGGGAACAAAGCTTAGAAAACAAAGATAACAGCAGTTAATCTGTAATTAGACGTAGAAATTAGTGCATTAAGTCTGTACTAAAGATAGGCAATGAAAACTCATACATTTGATAAATTGGTTATAGTATGGGCTAAAAATTGCCCTGTCCTTTTTATCAAGGAATTATTGATGAATTATCAAAAGCTAGATGCTACCCTTGCTACAGCGCTAAATGATGTTCAAAACGTAGAGGAACCCAGTTTGGCGGTTTTTATCCATACCGAACCAATTTTAAGCCCTGCTGCAACTGCTGTTTTAGAAAGTTTAGGCGTTAATGGTGTTAGCAGTGGCAAAGATATTTTCACAGCAACACTGTCACCAAATGCCATTTCCCAGTTGTCAGAGCAAACTTGGGTGAAATATTTGAAGCGATCGCAGCAATTACATTTGGTTAATAGGAGAATAACTACAGGGAAGTTGGGTGTTTAATAGGCATTGCCTAACCCTACACTAGGCGCAATACGGTTCGGTTAAGAATATTTTTACATCTGCTGCTGTTATTTTTTTGACAGAATTGCCAAGCGAACTTCTTCGCGTTTTTTCCCCATGACATCAATATAGTAACGTTCCGGTGATAATACTGCTTGGATTTGCTTTTTCTCGATGATCCATGAGAGATAATTGAGCGCAATCTGCCTTTTTTCGGTACGTAGTTTGTCAGAAACTGCCTCTGTTTTAAGGTTGTTCGCCCAAGCAATCTTATCCTCAAGTTGCGGTGGTCGCGGTTCTTCGATTCCCACATCTTGCGGTGGCGTAACCAGCAGAAACTCCAGAAACTCCTGGAAGCCAACAAACGCCAGTTGACAAATTAGCTGCTGACTAAATTTTCCCCAGAAATAGCCACCGTGTACATCTGGTGTATTGTTACGAAAATATACCCAACCTAGTTGCAGGTACTCTAAAAGAGTTAAGGGCGAGGTTTGTTTGTCCAGAATCATGACGTAGCGATCGCGATTAGGTGCATTAGCATAATCTGTGCGGTCTTTGTATTCTGTACAATCAAAGTAAGTAAATAAGTCAGCCAACGACTCCCGATCTTTAATTGCTGTGGCAACTGTGGACTGATATTCTTGGTTAGCCGGATCTAATCCCTGGTTTCGCACTTTATTCAAGACATTAATTTCTAAATAATTAAGTAATGAACTAATCTCATGTAACGGCTTGTGTAAGTTCTGATCCTTCCAGTTGACAATTCCATAGATACTCTGCAATTGCCCTTTCACCTTGTTTAACTTACTGCTGTGATAGCTATTGGAACGAACAGTCACATTACCTAGCCGATACCCTTGTGTTCGGGTCTTTGCTGGAAAGGAAAAGTAATTAACAGCCGTAGAAGCAAGACGTAGGGCTAAATCTCCTTCGTTACTGAATAGATACGCCTCTTCAAATCTTCGTAACGATGACCGTAAGAAATTGGATCTTCCAGAAGTAATTGCTAGTAAGGGAATATCTGGTGCAACCAGAATTAAGCGACCTAAACTAAAAACCTGCCCAATTCTCGAAGAGGGTATTTTCCCAGCTTTTTCGTCATTAATGTTTCCTACAGAATTAGGGTCAAAGACATCAGAAAGAATTCGGACTGCTTGTGTAGTTACCTGACTACCCAAACTATGCCCAATGAAGGAGAGTTTTATCGGGTGTTGTTTCCAATAGTTTTGAGCCTTCTCTTCCGATTGAACTTCTTGAAGGCAGCATTCCATCAAACCTTTATCTAGTTGGCGAATCAGTTCAACCAAATCGTGGACTCCGTAGTTGATTGCTCGATAAGAGTCACGAAAATATACAATTACGCGCAAAATAATCAGGCTGAAAACAATACCAAATCCGAATGTTCCCAAAATAATGGGAACAACGAAGATTGGGGAAGATAACCAGAAAAACAGTAACACAGATGCGATCGCCACAATTAAGCTTCCCCATAGCAGAAGCTTCAGTAGAAAGGGTAAAGTACTTAGGGAAGTAGTAATATTTTGGCCTGTAATAGTTTCCGAAGGCCAGCGATAACCAAGAAACACTAAACCATCTGACTTTTGAAAAATTAAGGCATCACTGTTGACACACTTACAGAGTTTTTGATAGTTTTTCCAAATTCCATCTGCGATCGCCTCATTGCTTACGGGTAATGTACTTAAATCACTATCTGCACCTCCTGTGTTGTATCCATGAATAGCAATTACTACCCCTAGCTCCTCAGAATTTTTGGGGCATTTTTTACTTTTTGTATAAAGGAGATCAATTATCGTTTGAATGGTTGGGCGCGTATTATCTTCTTTGATATCTTGTAAATCTTCTACGTTGGCTCGTGCTGTACTGCGGATCAGGTATCCTGGAATTCGTTGCGCTTCTGGAGCACTGTTCGGCTCAATAAACAAGTTATCTACTAAAATATCCATACACTACTTCTTATAGCAATCCTAAATGCTTTGCCAAATTTGTGAGAGTATTATAATTAATTTGACTACTAAGTAAGTATTGGCAATAGTTAAGTTTAGTAAATCTCATCGGTACACAACTTTTTTGATACACCCTCTATTAATTTTCTCATAAAATTTTACAGACAACTTTATACAATTGATTACTATTAGTAATTCAAGCAAGAGCCAATCATCGAAATTTCCTTGTGATAATACTTTTGTACTATTAAATGGCGTAGGCGTAGCCCGCCGCAGGCATCGCACTGTCCTAGTTGCTTGACATCCTCCCACCACTGATTGCTTCGCAATTCATCTCGCCGCTTCTCTTCGAGTAAGCGGGAGCCTTCTTGCGGTATTAGGTAAGTTCTATGTAAAATTCATCCCTAAGAATCAGATGATCCCCCTTACCTGTGGTGGCAGACAGTCCTAAACTGAGAGTGAGAGTTGAAAGGCAGTCTGGAGAAATTTTGTGAAGAAAGTATTATCAATCATTCTTGGTGGTGGCGCGGGTACTCGACTTTACCCACTAACGAAACTACGCGCTAAACCAGCAGTCCCAGTAGCGGGCAAGTATCGCTTAATCGATATCCCCGTCAGTAACTGTATAAATTCCGAAATATTCAAAATCTACGTCCTGACACAATTCAACTCAGCTTCACTGAATCGTCACATCGCCCGTACCTATAACTTTACTGGCTTTAATGAGGGGTTTGTAGAAGTGCTAGCGGCACAACAAACACCCGAAAACCCAAACTGGTTCCAAGGTACAGCCGATGCTGTACGTCAGTACTTGTGGTTAATGGAAGAATGGGATGTAGAAGAATATCTAATTCTCTCAGGCGATCACCTCTACCGCATGGATTATCGCCAGTTTATCCAGCGCCATAGGGAAACGGGGGCTGATATTACTCTCTCAGTCATCCCCATCGATGAGCGCCGCGCCTCAGATTTTGGCTTGATGAAAATTGACGATTCTGGTAGGGTAATCGATTTTAGCGAAAAGCCTAAAGGTGAAGCGTTACTCCAAATGCAAGTTGATACAAGTGTACTGGGATTATCAAAAGAACAAGCCCAGCAACAGCCCTACATCGCCTCAATGGGGATTTATGTCTTTAAAAAAGAGGTTTTGTTCAAGTTGTTGAGAGAAGGTATAGAAAGGACTGATTTCGGCAAAGAAATTATTCCTGATGCCTCTAAAGATTACAACGTTCAAGCTTACCTTTTTGATGACTACTGGGAAGATATTGGAACAATCGAAGCATTTTATCATGCGAATTTAGCCCTAACTCAGCAGCCTCAGCCACCTTTTAGTTTCTACGATGAAAAAGCGCCAATTTATACCCGCGCTCGTTACTTACCTCCAAGTAAACTATTAGATTGCCAGGTAACAGAATCAATTATCGGCGAAGGTTGTATTTTGAAAAATTGCCGCATTCAACATTCAGTGTTGGGAGTGCGATCGCGAATTGAATCTGGTTGTGTCATCGAAGAGTCCCTACTCATGGGTGCAGATTTTTACCAACCTTTTGTAGAACGCCAATGTAACCTAGAAAAAGGTGAAATTCCTGTAGGTATTGGTACTGACTCGATTATTCGTGGTGCGATCATTGATAAAAACGCCAGTATCGGTCACGATGTCAAAATCATCAATAAAGATAACGTCCAAGAAGCTGACCGCGAAAGTCAAGGTTTCTACATCCGTAGTGGCATTGTTGTCGTACTGAAAAATGCTGTAATTCCTGATGGAACCATTATTTAATAGTGCTGAGTGCTGAGTTATGAGTGCTGAGTTAGGAGTTATGAGTTATGAATACAACATCTAATCGCTCCTCACTCTTCACTTCTTACTCAGCACGGGCTAAACGCCCCGCTACCGCTAACAGCACTCAGCACTCAGCACTCATTTTGCTGATTGGTCTTCCAGGTAGTGGTAAGTCAACTTTGGCAAAACAATTACTGGCAGAATGCCCCCAAATGGCCCTGATTTCTACAGATGCCATTCGGGGGCAATTGTTCGGTTCTCAAGCTGTTCAAGGACCGTGGCTACTGATTTGGCGCGAAATTGAGCGGCAATTTCAGCAAGCTATTTCCACAACTAATACAGCTATTTTCGATGCCACCAATGCCCAGCGTCGCCATCGTCGTGAAGTCATTACTTTCGCCCGTAACCTGGGCTTTACCCACATTAGGGGAATTTGGGTGGATACACCAGTTTGGCTGTGTTTGGCACGGAATAAAAGGCGATCGCGCCAAGTTCCAGAAGAAATTATTTTGCGGATGCACCGTCAACTCCGAGATGCTCCCCCAAGTCGGGAAGAAGGATTAGACAGCCTCAGCCGCTTATCAGAAAAATCGGAGTACGGGAATTGCGATTCCTTGGTGAGCGAGAACCACACTTGATTTTCTATATTTTTTGTTAATTTGAAATCAGATTCTTTTTGTTTGGCACTATACCAGGCAAATTAAATATCTTTTATCTTAAAAAAACATAACGGGAATTTCTAATTAGGAGGCTGGTAGATGGCTGCAACCGACTTCAAGGACTATTACGCTATTTTGGGAGTCAGTAAGACTGCCAGTTCAGAGGAAATTAAACAAGCCTTTCGGAAACTAGCCCGCAAATATCACCCTGACGTTAACCCAAACAACAAACAGGCAGAGGCACGCTTCAAAGAAGTTAGCGAAGCCTATGAAGTTATATCAGATCCAGATAAACGTAAAAAGTACGACCAATTCGGTCAATATTGGAAACAAGCTGGTGAAGGTTTCCCATCTGGCGGCGCTGGGCCCGATATGGGTAACTTTGACTTCAGTCAATACGGCAATTTTGATGAGTTCATTAATGAGTTGCTAGGACGCTTTGGTGGTGCTACCCCTCGTGGTACGGGGCGGCAAAGTCACGCACGAAGTTACTCTTACCGCACTTCTCCAGGTACCTCAACTCATTTTAGCAGCAGCTTTAACGATTTTGGGTTTCAAGATGGAAGTACGGGTAGTACCCAGGATAGTGAAGCTGCGATCGCTCTAACTTTTACTGAGGCATTTAATGGTGTGAAAAAGCGCTTCAGTTTAGGTAATGAAACAATAGATGTCAACATCCCATCTGGGGCTAAAACTGGTACTCGCCTACGGGTGCGGGGCAAAGGTCAAATCAACCCCATGACTCAACAACGGGGGGATTTATACTTAAAAGTCGAACTTCAGCCGCACTCGTTCTTCCAAATGGAAGGCGATAATCTGATTTGCGAAGTGCCAATCACACCAGATGAAGCTACTCTGGGAGCGTCTATTGATGTACCCACTCCCGATGGTTCAGTTAATGTCAAACTACCAGCGGGAGTGCGTTCTGGTCAATCTCTGCGTTTACGTGGCAAAGGTTGGCCCCTCCCCAAAGGTGGACGCGGCGATCAGTTGGTGAAAGTGGCGATCGTTCCACCAAAAGACCTCAGCCAACAAGAACGGGAATATTATGAAAAAATCCGGGCTATACGTACTTATAACCCCCGTAGTCATTTAAACCAAGTCAGGCTGTGAATATTTTGGATTATAGAGACGCGAAGCAGAGCGCTACGTTAGCGTAGCGGGGCGAAGCCCAGTGCAACTTCGCGTCTCTAAATTAATTAAGTATGAATTTACTGCCTCATTCTTGCTACCACAACGGACTTCAACGCTTCTATTGCCTCCGGTGTAGCCTCGGTAGCTTGCCATGATCGGCGTACAACTAAGCGATCGCACCAAGCATTTAATTTTGGATATTCACTTAAGGAAATGCCTACACTTGGCAGCACATTGACTACAGTTCCAGCCACAACCTCGGCGAGAGTAAGGTTTTGACTACCAAAGTAAGGGCGCTCGTCTAATAAAGTTTCAAAAAACTTCAGCACTGTGGCAATTTTATGCCGTGCCTTCTCGATTTTTTCTGGATCTCCTGCCGGTAAGCCTAGATACTGAGGTAAAAAGGTGGTGGTTGCTGGCAAAAGCTCATTCACAGTTACCAGTTGTACCATCCGTGCGATCGCTAAATCCTTGGCATCTTTAGGCAACATCGCAGGTGTAGGATATTTTGCCTCTAAATAGTCCAGAATTGCCAAAGATTCCACTACATTAAAGCCATCATCCACCAAAGCCGGAATGTGATGGAAGGGGTTAATTGCTAAAAACTCTGGTTTAAACTGCTCCCCATCCAGTGTTATTTCTACTAATTCAAACTCAAGTCCTTTTTCTAGCAAAGTAATCCAGACGCGGCGGGAATTAGGAGAAATCGCTGAGTGATAAAAGGTCAGCACCATAAAACCTCACAATTTTATGAGTAAGGTGGACATTGCTAATTTTACACCTTACAAAAAGGCAGGAGGCAGGAGGCAGGAGGTTAGGAGTATCAATTAAAACTTTAGTTCTGGGTTTAAAGCCCAGT
>CAXUOL010000096.1:0-13851 GCA_964252435.1 uncultured Nostoc sp. | reverse complement strand
CAGGCGAGAACGCCTTTATGCCTGCAAACTCCAAAACCCTAATATCAGATTTAGGTAAGCACTTTGTTGGTGGTCTTCTCAAACACGCCAATGCTGCTTGTGTGTTCACAAACCCGACAATTAACGGCTACAAAAGATTTAAGCCTTATTCCCTAGCCCCTGACCGTGCAGGGTGGGGATTGGAAAACCGAGGGGCAATGATTAGATTACAAGGTGGTTATGATGATCCCACCACCCATATTGAAAACCGAGTTGGAGAACCAGCAGCCAATCCCTACCTCTACATGGCATCGCAATTGATTTCTGGGTTAGATGGTGTAGATCGTAAAGTTGACCCTGGCTCCCCAACAGAGTCACCTTACACTACAGAAAGTCCGACCTTACCCAAAAGTTTGCCAGAGGCGATTTCATCTTTGAGCCAAAGCGAACTTTTTTCTCAAAAAATGGGGCAGCAGTTCATAAATTTCATCATTAAGATGAAACAGAGTGAAATTAATCGCTTTTTGCAGTCCGTCGGCGATCGGCCACCAGAAGACTATTTATTGCAGGTGACTAACTGGGAGCAAAGAGAATATTTTGAATTATTTTGAAGTGAATAATTCCTAAGAATGCAACGCTTTTAAGGATAATTATTCAGGTTTCAAATAAGTTTTCGGTGCATGAGCAATTGCATCCCGTCCATACTTACTTAAGAAAAATTTTTATATTTTTAACTTTATACAAGCATAATTAGATGAAAGTAAATATTTGTTAAATGATAAATTAATACTTGTTTTGGTAAGTCAATACCTTCGCCAATTTCCGAGGATGAGTTGATGTATAAACTCTTATTTTGGCAAAGGTATAGGTAACTACTATGTTATATAATTAGGTACAGTATAAATTAGATTCACTTTTTATAGGAGGAAGATTGTGTCTGAAAACAAACCAGAAGATTTAAATTCACAAGCAGTACCATTCTTTGCTCGATTCTTGGAAGGGCAAAGCATTGAAGACCTTTCTAATGAAGAATCAAAAACGATTCTCGGTGGATGCAATAATGCCACAAACAAGGAAAATGATGAACTTGTCCAAACTCTGAAGTTTCCATCCGATCAAGAAGATGGCACTACAGTAACCAATAAGTACTATGATGACTACGCTGTTACTCAGAAGTATCCTTCAGATGGTGATGATAGTTCGCCGTCTTCACCTTCATAGCTGCATACTTTTGACTACACCAGAGATGCGGTTTTAAAACTATTGTCAGAATAAAAATACAGTTAGCTTTGCCAACTTCATCTAGGGGTTGGCTTCTCATTAAAATTAAGTTCACTTTTTTAAAATTTTGCTTTCTCAATAGTTGGCAATAGTGAAAATGCAAAAACTAATAAAAATATTTTATGCACCTCGATCGTGATGTAGTTTTATTAATCACCCATAGTGGTGATTACTTTACAATAGATAGAGTTGCAGAAGCAGTATCAAAACTAGGCGCACAGCCATTTCGTCTTGATACTGATAAGTTTCCGATCGCACTCCAACTCCAGGCTAATTTAAGCAACTTTGGTAGCAATCATACACTGGAATATAACGATCGCTCTCTCAACACCGATCAAGTGCAAGCAGTATGGATGCGGCGTATTTGGCAACCCGATCTCGGTAAAGAATTGGCTCCACAATTTCAAGCAGTCTGTTCTAATGAATCACTCGCAGTCTTAGATGGCTTTTGGGACAGCCTGAGAGAAGCTAAGTGGGTGGATGATTTACGCCGGATAAGTGCAGCTGAAAACAAGTTACGCCAACTGCGGATTGCATCGGAAGTAGGTCTTGTCATACCTCGGACTCTCGTCACCAATAATCCTCAAGAAGCACGAGAATTTTTCCACCAAGTTAAGGGAAAAATGATTGTCAAGCTGCTCAGACCTCTTTCTTCTGGGATGCAAGTCTCCTCTTTTTTCATGTATACCAGCGCCGTTAAAGAAGAAGACTTACTTGATGCTGAAACACTGCGCTATTGTCCAGTTATGTTTCAAGAACAAATCCCTAAACAGCAAGAACTACGAGCAGTGTATGTGAATGGCAATCTCTTTGTCGGGGCGCTAGATGCGTCTGAGTATGCAGCATCTACCCAGGATTGGCGACGTGAGACAAATAAGACTCTTACCTGGCAACCAGAGCAATTACCCGATAAACTAATCCGTTGTTTGGATACCTTTATGGCTAAGTTTGGACTGGTTTTTGGAGCATTTGATTTGATTAAAACGCCATCTGGAGAATATGTTTTTTTAGAAATTAATCCTACAGGAGAGTGGGGGATGCTGGAGAGAGATTTGGACTATCCAATTGCTCTAGCTATTGCATCTGCACTACTTTCAACAAGTCCGAAGTAAAATGCTCTTACTTAAAAATTCAAAATTAACTGATAATCCCTATATTTATCTGTAGCGTACTTTATTTTCCATATTTGTAAATGACTGTTTTAATAATTACTCACAGCCAAGATAACGAAAGTATTCCTCTAGTTATTCAGGCAATTGAAGCACAAGGAAAGAAAGCATTTCGTTTTGACACAGACCGATTTCCCACAGAAATACAGTTAGATATTTACTATGGTAGTACTAAGCGAGTGATTCTGAGTGTCGATGACCAGACATTAGATTTAAATGAAGTGTCAGCAGTTTGGTATCGGCGCATTGCAATTGGGTCAAAAATTCCCAACTCGATGGACAGGCAACTTAGACAAGCCTCACTGAAAGAATCTCGTGTCAGTATTGAGGGAATGATTGCTAGTATCAGGGGGTTTCATCTTGACCCTATGCCAAATATTCGCCGAGCCGAAAATAAGCAACTGCAATTACAAATAGCAGGAGATATTGGTCTAGATACGCCACGCACTCTGACTACAAATAATCCAGTAGCAGTAAAGCAATTTGCCCAAGAATGTCAGCAGGGAATGATTACAAAAATGCTCTCTTCCTTCGCTATTTATGATGAACGAGGGCGAGAAAAAGTTGTGTTTACAAATCCAATTTCATCAGAGGATCTAGACAACCTTGATGGCTTACGTTTCTGCCCAATGACATTTCAGGAGAAGATTCCCAAGGCATTGGAATTGCGGACAATTATTGTCGGTAAGCGTGTGCTAACGGCTGCGGTTGATTCTCAAGTTTTGGATAAAGCACGTTACGACTGGCGCAAACAGGGAATCGCCTTACTCGACGCTTGGGAGTCATACACTTTGCCCGAAGATGTCGAAGAGAAATTGCTCAAACTCATGGCAGAATTCCGTTTAAACTATGGGGCGCTTGATATTATTTTGACTCCTGATGGTCGTCATGTATTCCTTGAAGTTAACCCAGTTGGCGAGTTCTTCTGGTTGGAACGCTGTCCTGGCTTACCGATTTCCCAGGCGATCGCTGAGGTTTTAAATAATTCAGCTAATTGACTCGATTTTCTCCCAGGCATTGTCCCTAATACTCAGCACTCTTCACTTAGCTCTGTGATGGAAAATAACCGTTGTCGGTCTATTTGTTGAAGCTTGATTTTTTCAGCGTAGAAAGCCTGATAATAATATTGATACCGCTCTGGTTCAGCTTCTGGATCGGTTTGTTGCCATAGTTCCAAAAAGTGACGATAGCGTTTTTCAAGCATCACTAAATCCATACAAGCGATCGCAGCTTGAACTACTTGCGGAGTCCGCAGTATTTCTTTTTGGTTTTTTTCATCCACATGAAATAAATGGGAGATTAACCCGCTCTCGCTGTCAAATTCTAAGAACCGATCTTGGAGGCGGGAAATTAAATTTGGTAAAGACGCAAAGTTTTTCGTCTCTCCATCACCGGATGAAATTTCTAAAATCTGTTGCCATAAAAATCGGTGGTGGGAAAGGCTAAATTGCAAATCTCGCTCCTCTAGTTCGTCAATAATCATTTGACGCTGTTCGGGACAATGCAAATAAATTCGCAATAATAACGCCTCTGCGTGTTCTAAAAGGCTGCGTTCTGTAGGGAGTGAGGAGTTGGGAGAGACGCGATTAATCGCGTCTGTACGCAGTGGAGAAACTTTACCACCTCCCCATGCTTTCTTCGCTGACACAGGCTTAGAGTATGTAGCCGCAGCCGGAGCAATTTGAGTTAGCAGATTTTCGACTCGTAGAGGTATGAGTCTGGTATCTCCCAAGCTGAGTATTTCAGCACAATAAGAAACATAATAATTTCGTGTATCGCTGTTAGCTATATTTTTAAGTAATTTGACTATTTGTTGAGTTACTTGCTGAAAATCAGTAGCCTGTTTTAAGTCTCGGTCTTGAATAATTTGCTGAATCTGCCAGTCTAGCCAAAGTGGGGCATTTTTTAGCAGTTCTCCATAATCTTCTGGAGTGTGGCTATGCAAGTATTCATCAGCATCTTTACCATCGGGTAAATTGAGAATCTTTAGCTGAACTTCGCCCTTGTATGCCAGTTCGGCAATTTCACCGATCGCTCTTTCGGTTGCATTAGTTCCGGCTTTATCAGCATCAAAGTTGAGTATTAATTGTTTCGATTCGGTGTAGCGTAATATTAAGCGCACTTGTTCTAAACTTAATGCTGTACCAAGTGAGGCAACGGCGTTATTAATACCAGCAGCATGGAGAGCGATCGCATCAAAATATCCCTCTACCACTACGGCTTGATCGAGTTGGGAAATCTCACCTTTGGCTCGATCAAGGGCAAATAATGTTTTACCTTTACTAAAAAGTTCGGTTTCTGGTGAATTGAGATATTTAGGTTGCTCATCAGTGAGAGTTCTCCCACCAAAGGCAATGACGCGCCCTTGGACATCACGGATGGGAATCATCAAGCGATCGCGAAATGCATCATAATATCCACCGCCTTCCCGACGTGGCTTAATCAATCCCGCTTTTTCCAGTATTTGCACTGGGTAATGTTTATCTTGCACTAAATAACGATAGAGAGTTTCCCAACCTGCGGGGGCATAACCTAAACCAAATTGCTGTATAGTTTCTTCTTTGAATTGGCGGTTAGCTTGCAAATATTGAAGTGCTTTTTGCCCTTGAGATTGTAGTAAGGCGTGTTGATAAAACTGGGCGGACGTTGCCAGAACTTCATATAACTGCTCACGCAAAGATAGCTGACGCTGTAATTCTTGGCGTTGTTCGGGTTCAAGAGTTTGCACAGGTACTTGGTAACGCCGTGCTAAATCCAGCACCACGTCAGCAAAAGAACGCTTTCCCAACTCCATGACAAACTTAATCGCATTTCCCCCAGCTAAACAGCCAAAGCAATAGTACATTTGCTTGGTTTGGCTGACGGTGAAACTGGGAGATTTTTCGTCGTGGAAGGGGCACAAACCGACAAAATCTTTTCCTCGTTTGCGTAAAACTACGTATTCCGAGACGACATCTACAATATCAGCTCGTAGTTTAACTTCCTCAATTGTGTCTGGGTGCAAGCGGGGGATTTGCATGGTTTTGTCACTAGTCACTTGTACTGAGCGTACCCCTGCGGGGAAGCAAGCTACGCGTAGCGTCTCGTAGAGAAGCCGTTGGCGTAGCCTCTCGTAGAGAAGTATTGGTCATTGGTCACTTGTACTGAGTTTCGACTGCGCTCAACTACCGCGTAGTCGAAGTATTGGTCATGAACTTTGGAGAAATACCAAAGGACAAATGACTTTAGACTTCTGATAGCTATTATATTCTTGTTGCTAGACCAAGAATGATGTATAGAATTGCTTAAACTTAATTTTATCAGAGGAAATACTGAAGATGGGGCGTATTTTTATATCGGCGGCTCATGGAGGCAAAGAAGCCGGAGGAATAGATCAAGGTGCGATCGCAGGTGGTACAAGTGAAGCAAAAGAAATGATTCTGCTGCGGGATTTGATTGTCACGGAACTGAGAGCGCGGAGTTTGGAAGTTTTAGCGGTTCCTGATGACTTGAGCGCCGCCCAAACTATCACCTGGATCAATTCTCGTGGACGCCGGGTTGATGTCGCTCTAGAAATTGCAGCCAATGCGGCTAACAGCCCTTCTGTGCGTGGAGCTAGCGTTTTCTACATTACTAATAATAGCGAGCGTAAGAGCAATGCTGAACAGTTACTAGTGGGATTGTTGCGCCGCGTACCCCAATTACCGAATCGCGGAGTCAAGCCAGATACAGATAGTGGATTGGGTAGTTTAGCATTCTGTCGCCAGACAACGCTGCCAGCTTTGGTGATGCAAGTGGGGTTTCTCAGTAATCCAGAGGATCGGGCTTTGCTGCAAACTCGTCGTCGCGATTTTGCTTTGGGAATTGTCGATGGATTGGTGACTTGGAGTCGTGTAATTGACCCCACTCCTGGAACTCCACCAGAAGCAAATTATCCGCCAATTAATATTAATATTAATGGCCAAAGTTACACAGAACAAGGTGTTTTAGTTAATGGTAATGCTTACATCCCCATTGATTTAATAGACCTTTTACGAATTGACCTTTCAAAAGCAGCTAATGTCAATCGGATTACCTATCACAAAATAGTTTATGTCAAAGCCATCGAATTGCGAGATTTTAATGTTGCAGTCACTTGGGATGCGGCAACTCGTACTGTTAGCTTGCGCTCGAATTTGGTAGTTTGCCCTGGTCAATTTTCGCGGGTGATGTCAAACGGTAATACTTCCGAAGTACAGTTACAATTATTTCTGAGAAATAATAATGAAAATGCTTTAGCAAAGTTTCCTGACATCCCAAAACTTTATCGGGAAGAAGCAGGTATAGAGGGAGTGAACTATGATATTGCCTTTTGCCAAATGTGTGTAGAAACGGGATTTTTACGGTTTGGTGGTGATATTAAACCTGAGCAAAATAACTTTGCAGGCTTAGGTGCGATCGGTGGCGGTTCGGAGGCTGCGTCTTTTCCAAGTGCCAGAATTGGAGTCAGGGCGCACATCCAACATTTGAAAGCTTACGCCAGCTTAGAACCTTTGGTACAAGAAGTAGTAGATCCAAGGTTTCGCTTTGTCACACGCGGGATTGCGCCATTAATCGATCAGCTATCAGGGCGGTGGTCAGCAGATTTGGATTATGGTACGAAGATTTCAGCAATGCTCAAACGATTATATGAATCAGCAGGACTTCTTTGATTGACCGAACAAGGCAAAAGTAAAAAGTTAAAAGGCAAAAGAAAGAAACATAAAAATGGTCACAAGCCCCTAAATTTATTTATGGAACAAAATAAAAACATTTATTTCGAGACGCATAGCGCGTTCGCCCTTGGCGTCTCGTAGAGAGAAATAATACGTCCTTATTAAATCCCCCTAAATTTATTTATGGGGATTATCTTTTTACTTTTTACTTTTTACTTCTTAAAGGCTTTATCTGTCGCAAACATTTTTTGAATTGGTATAAATTTTAGTATGAGCAATTAACGTTTAACTAAAGATAAATCCGGTGTTAGCCTTTGCAAAACTTGCTTCAACACCATCACCGTCCAATCTATATCAGCTTCGGTAGTATCACGCCCCAATGTGATGCGAATTCCTCCCAAAGCAGCTTTTTCCGAATAGCCCATTGCTAACAATATCGGGCTAGGATTAAGTTTACCACTGTGACAAGCAGCACCAGCACTGATGCCGATGCCAGCAAGGTTTAACTGTCTTACCAAGGTTTTACCGCTGAGTTTTTCCCCATCGGCGTTTTCTAGGCACATACTGACATGGTGAGGTAGACGATCGCAAGTATCCCCTGTAGGAATTAAACCAGGAATTTCAGCTAATTGGGCAAAGGCGCGATCGCGTAACTGAATCAACCGTGGTGTTTCTGTAGCCAATTCTTGCGCTGCTAATTCTGCTGCTACACCAAATCCGGCAATTATCGGTACTGCTTGCGTACCAGAACGCAGTCCCATTTCTTGTCCACCACCACCGAATAAAGGCATCAATTCTACACCAGGATGTACATACAGCGCCCCTGCACCTTGGGGCCCATATATTTTATGACTAGAAAGGCTAAGTAAGTCTACTGGGAGTTGTTGCACATCTATGGGTAAGCGTCCCGCAGCTTGCACCGCATCTGTATGGAACAAAGCACCATGCGATCGCACTATCTTACCCAGTTCTGCGATCGGTTGCACAGTCCCAACTTCACTTTGACCGTAAATTATAGAAACTAAGGCTGTGTTATGTCGCAACGCCGTTTTTAAATCTAAGGGGTTGACTCTGCCTTTAATATCTACAGACAAACGCGTAACTTCCCAACCCCACATTTCTAGCAACCGTACTGTCTCATAAATTGCGGAATGCTCAACGCTGGAAATAATTAGATGTTGAGGAACAGCATACAACCGAACCACACCCATAATTGCTAGATTATCTGCCTCAGTGCCACCAGAAGTAAAAACGATCGATTCAGGGGTAGCAGCGTTAATTAAACCAGCAACTTGGACTCTGGCTTGTTCTACAACCGTTGCCGCCCGTTGTCCCCATTCATGTAAGCTGGAGGGATTACCCCACTGTTGAGTGAGGATTGTTTGCATAACTGCGATCGCTTCTTTTCGAGTTGGAGTAGTGGCGCTGTAATCTAGATAAATTTGCATATAACCGATAATAGTGAGAACACACGTTGGTGATAGACTGCGGATTTGTCAGCATATACAGTTTTAGTGGACAAATCCTGAAAAAAATATCTGTAATTTTACATCTAATAGTGGATTTTTCCCTTTACTTGGAAACTTATTTCTCTACTTAATTCAGAACACAAAATTTTGGGAATGATAAATATATCCACTCCCAATCCACTTTTAACAGATTACAGTGCAACTTCTCTCTAGACAAAGATATTTTTTATCTATCTTTTTACTGATATTCTCTCTCGTTGGTTGTCAACGAGTCCAGTCTTATAATCAGCGTCCAGCACCCTTACCACAAGACCCGTTAATTCAAGTTTACTTTAACCATTCTGAGTCTTCAGAATACCAAGAAGCTTACCGTCAGCAAACTCGCCTTGGGGATGATTTAGAAAAACAGATTGTCGATGCTATTACGCAAGCTAAATCTACAGTAGATGTAGCGGTGCAAGAATTACGTTTACCCAAAGTTGCCCAAGCATTGGTTGATAGACAAAAAGCTGGGGTAAAAGTCAGGATAATTTTAGAAAATACCTATAGCCGACCTTGGAGTAGCTTAACATCTGCTGAAGTAGGTAAGTTAGATAAAAGAGAACAAGAACGCTACAACGAATTTCGCCAATTTATCGATATTAACCACGATAATCAACTTACTCCAGCCGAAATCAATCAAAGAGATGCTTTGATAATTTTGCAGAATGCCAAAATTCCCTGGCTAGACGATCGAGCAGATGGTTCAGCGGGTAGCAGCTTGATGCATCATAAATTTGTGATTGTGGACAATCGTCTTGTAATTATCACTTCAGCTAATTTTACATTAAGTGATACTTCTGGTGATTTTACAAATTCCAGCAGTTTAGGCAATGCCAATAATTTATTGCAGATTGACAGCCCGGAATTAGCTACTTCATTTACAGAAGAGTTTAACATCTTATGGGGAGATGGGCCGGGAGGTCAACCAGATAGTCGATTTGGTTTAAAAAAACCGATGCGTTTACCTAAACAAATAACTTTAGGTAATACCAAAATTACTGTACAATTTTCGCCTACTTCTCCAAGTCAACCTTGGAATAACAGTAGTAATGGTTTAATTGGTAAAACTTTAGATTCAGCAACCAAGTCTATTGATATGGCATTATTTGTCTTTTCTGAACAGCCTCTTGCCAATATTTTAGAAAAACGCCATCAACAAAGTGTGCAAATTCGCGCTTTAATTGAACCACAATTCGCCTACCGTCCTTACAGCGAAACCTTAGATATGATGGGGGTTGCTCTGAGTAACAAATGTAAATATGAAATTGACAATCACCCTTGGTCAAATCCAATTACTACCGTAGGTGTACCTGTGTTACCCAAAGGCGATTTATTGCATCACAAATTTGGTGTTATTGATAGTCAAACAGTAATTACAGGTTCTCATAATTGGTCAGATGCTGCCAATAATGGTAACGACGAGACACTTGTGGTGATTGAAAGTCCGATAGTGGCTGCCCATTATGTGCGAGAATTTGCTCGTCTTTATGCCAAAGTGAAACCAGGCTTACCACCAGCAATTCAAGAAAAAATTAAATTAGAACAAACACGGTGTCCTCAGATAAAAACTTCTTCATCAACTGAGTTACAAGCAATTCAAAAAGTAAATATCAACACTGCAAGTTTAGAAGAGTTAGTAACTCTTCCTGGCGTGGGTAAGAAGTTAGCACAGCGAATAATTATTAGTCGTCAACAGCAAAAATTTACATCTTTACAAGACTTAGAAAGAGTTCCAGGAGTGAGTGCTAAGATGTTGGGAAAATGGAGCGATTGCATTACTTGGTAAAGCGCCCAGCATTTTTTCTTAGCCCACGGAGGTGGGCTTTATTTGTGTAGCCGCGAATTTTATTCGCCAGGACTATAATATATTACACAAATGCGATATTTAAATGCGATCGCTAGCTAAATCAACCAAACTGCGGTAATGCCCATTCTGAGAAAATCGTTCTGCGATTATTTGTTGATAAACTGCCTCATAGCCATCAGTCATGTGTTCAACGCTGAAAAGGTTTTCGACATACTGACGACAGGCAGAGCGGTCTAACTCGCTGACGCGATCAATCGCACTAATGCACTCTTGAATATTATTGCAGAGAAAACCCGTCTTGCCGTGAGAAATTACTTCCTCAGTAGACCCCAATTTCATCGCAATCACTGGCGTACCCGAAGCCATTGACTCTACCATCACCAATCCAAAGGGTTCCCGCCAAGTAATTGGAAACAGAGTTGCTATTGCACCACCCATCAGGGCATTTTTTTGAGCATGGTTAGCTTCACCCAGATACTCAATTTGCTCTCCGTCAATGTGTGGTTTAATTTCCTTCTCAAAGTATTCCACATCAACGACATCTATCTTACCTGCCATTTTTAAATGCCAACCGGCTTTTTTGGCAATTTCTATAGCTAAGTGCGCTCCCTTTTCTGGAGACATCCGACCTAAAAAAGCTAAGTAAGGAGGATCTTCTGGTTGGGAGTGAAACTCATAACTGCTGACATTAATCCCGTTGTAAACCGTCGCTATACAGTTCAACCCTAACCTTGGTTCTCGTTGGGCATTGGAAATATTCACGTAGGGTTGTTTCTTACCAAAACTAAACATCTTTTCGTTGTCAGGTGTAAAAATACCGTGCAACGTGTGAACCGTAGGAGTTGTTACCAGATTCGCGTAAGCCAGTGCCCCATGTCCGATATGGGAGTGAATAATATCAAACTCTTGTGCACGTTCATACACCGAAGCTACATTTAGCATCTCGTAAATGCCGTAATCCTTGATATTAGGATCGAGTCTGAGGGCACGGGGATGAACTGACGTTAATTTTCCCAGACTAATAGAATCTCCCGATGCAAATAAAGTGACTTCGTGTCCGCGTCGGACTAATTCATCGGTCAGTAACCCTACTACTAACTCTATACCACCATAAGCTGGAGGTGGAACTCTTTCCCACAGTGGAGCTATTTGAGCAATTCGCATCATAAACCTCCTAAAAAATAAAACTTGAATTAGAAGTTTTTTATTTCTGTTGTTTTAGTGCTGGTAATTGATTCACTTTGCATCAGAAAGTAACTTCAGATACTAAACTTATTAACAATCTCTTTCAAATCTTATGCTGTTACTTCTATATTCTTTGTCTATCCTAGTACGGAAATTACCCACTCCTAAAGAGGTAAAAACACTCTGGTTTATTAATTTTTGGTAATTTGCTGCAATGTTAAATATAGATTTTACTAACACCAAAAATTTTCTAAAATCGTCAAATTCTCAGCTAAATACTGATATTTTGCGAAAAATCTCTGCTATCGCCTGTCAATCATCTAATTTACAAATATTAATTAAAGAATAAATCGTGTAGAGAGTTTTTAGGCGGCTTTCCGTACTCTCAAGAATAATCTGGAGCCGTCCAGAGGATAAACTTTCGTAAAGTAGGTAGTTGGAAATCAAAAGCAGCAATTTTTCTGATAAGTTCTATCCAAGTTTTTAAAGATAACAATTAACTATAGGAATCATATTTGATTTTTGAAATTATTTGCGTAGTCCGGGAGTGGGGAGTAGGGCTGTAGGGTTTTCGAGTTGTACGGAATTTTTTCAGAAATCAAATCGTAGTCCTATATTAGACATCTTCAGAAATTAAATATACGTTATCCAGAACCCTTGTAGAGACATAGCAGTGCTCGTCTCTTTTTTACTAGATGTTTAGGGCGGAATTTACCTACCTTATAACAAGGGGTTAAGCCTCTTATAAGCTGTTGTGTTTTTAATTTGCACATTGAGACGGCAGAGAAGAGGGTTTGCAGGTTTTACCCAACAGATTATGAGGCAACTTATAGGCGCGACAGCTTACGATTAATTGAGATGCTATTCGATTCTTTGCTAGTCAAAAAGGAGAGAAGATAGTTAAATCATTGACTTTTTACATGAAATATGATATTTTATTAAGTTGCTATCAATAAAAATCCTATATAAACGTGAATATCTCTCCATCTCTCAAAAAACCGCGTGTCTCATGGCAGGCGGTTTTCTCACTGTTGATATTTGTGTTCATGTACCTGCCCATACTGGTACTTGGCTTTTATAGCTTCAATCAGTCGCCCTACAGTGCAACTTGGCAAGGATTCACTCTCGATTGGTATCGCAAGTTGTTCAGTGACGATCGCATCTTATCGGCTTTGCAAAACAGTATGATAGTTGCAGGTTGTGCCGTGGTAATTTCCGCAGTGGTGGGAACCTTGATGGCGGTAGGGTTGGCGCGTTACGAATTTCCTGGTAAGAAATTGTATCGTGGTATTGCTTACCTACCATTGATTATTCCCGATATTGCGATCGCAGTGGCGACCCTAGTATGTCTAGCAGCCTTTGCCATACCTTTGAGTTTGTGGACGATAGTTGCAGCCCATGTAGTGTTTTGTCTGGCTTATGTTGGACTTGTAGTTGCTTCCCGACTGACTAATTTAGATCCACACTTAGAAGAAGCAGCACTAGATTTAGGTGCGACACCAACCCAAGCTTTCATCAAAGTATTGTTACCTCAATTAATGCCTGGGATTGTCGCTGGTTGTCTATTGGCTTTTGTCCTCAGCTTAGATGACTTTCTCATCGCCAGTTTTACTGCTGGTAGCGGTTCTAACACCTTGCCAATGGAAATTTTTAGCCGGATTAGAACCGGAGTTAAACCTGATATTAACGCGCTGAGTGTCATGTTAATTTCAGTATCTGCGATCGTTGCCCTTGTAGCTGAATTAATTCGCGCTTCTGGAGATAATAAAACTTTCAAATAAGACTCGCAATTTGCAATAAAAGTTACAGATAGTTGATTTCGTTCTTCGTGAACTTTTTTAGATAGCGAACAACAGTTATATTAAAATTTAGGATGCATTACGGCAAGCCTAACGCTCCAATATTATGGCAATGTGCCATACTTTCTGCTAACACAACGTCATAGTATAGATAAGTAATACCAATTCTAAAAAAGAATGTGACAAATACACCATTTGTAGAGACACGATTCATGAGCCAGCGCGTTGCGGGGGTTCCCACGGCAGTCGCTCATGGGGGGAACCCCCAAGACCGCGCTGCCTCCCCGTTGTAGCGACTGGCGTCGCGTCTTAACCCAAGTATGTGTTGCAATCATTAATTGAATTGGTATAAATATAATTTATTCATCCTTCTGCCCTCGTGTGAAAGATAGTTTTAAACACATGAATAAACTTCCGTGTTCGCTTCTCTACATAACTGTTTTCAAT
>CAXUOL010000095.1:0-13934 GCA_964252435.1 uncultured Nostoc sp. | reverse complement strand
AATTTCAGATACCTGAAAAATCGTACACTATAATGTCATACGCTGGGGGTCGAGGCTGAAACTTCGCCTTTCATTGACGATAATTAGAATCTAAACCAAGCTAGAAAAGGTATTTCACTAAGAAATGAGGTGAATTTAGTTATGTTTTAAAATTTTGATTTCAATATAGGGAAAACTTTGAGTAGAAAGAGTTAAGTAATGTATATATCAGGTAGTCATGCTACTGCCACAAATCTAAGGCTCAAGTCTTGGCTACCGATCTTAAATTTGTTTTATCTAGTCTGTTGGAACCGCACAAGGTATTTATAGAATGAATGTTTCAGCAAGTTTAACGCCGTTCAACAGTCCAACCCAAGACTCACTGCCGATGATTCTGGACACTTTACCAGATCCTGCGATCGCTTCCAAAACGTGTCCTCGGAGAACCAGGCTGCAAATTGACCTGATTTTACTGGCAATTGAAGCTTTAGAACTTGGTGGTTCGGAAGCAATCCTGGCTTTTGCTCAAGAGTTGGATCTTAAAGGAATTGTTAAAGACAGGGTAAATTTATGGCGGATGCGTAGCTCTAACCCGCTACGAAGAGCGCATATACGCCGTCCCTTAACTATTATGGAAGCAAAAGCTCTGGTGGTCATTGCTTGCTACCTAGCACGGCGTTTAACTGTTGTCATCCGCCAGTTATTAATGATATGTCAACAAATGGAAGAAAAACAGATTCCATTAGAACAGAATTTGCGGCTATCTAATTACCTAGAGCGGTTTAGAGCGCATTTTAAAAGCCGGATGAATGCTCGACGTTCTGGTGTACTAGCATTAACTTCTGATGAAAAATTAGATGCGCTAGCAATAAATTTGTTAGGACAATTACTATTTTGTACTGGTACTGCTGGAATGCAGCGGTTCTGGATTAGTCTTTTTGACGGTGAAGTGGAATGAATATTCAACGTAAGTACAGTCTACCTAATTGTACTCTTCTTTTAGAAGGGTTAAGTGATGTCACTAGGGCTGCACAGTTCCAGGAAATGCGCCCAGAATTATCAATATTGGTAAATGCAGAATGCTATTTATCTGGTTACAACCAACCCCTAACGGGAGGGCGGGAATTTTTTGAAAGTTTGGTGAGGGCTGTTAGTGGTTACGCCCAAGAATTTCTGAGTACTGTACCCAATCCGCAAGCACACAACCAGGAATCGGAGCTAGTAGAGTTTCAAAAAATTGAGGGCAACCGCCACAGGTTAATCATACATTCAGAGAATGCTCCAGAGGGGTTCGAGTCTCACTCTAATAATTCTAAACGTCCGCCGATTGAAATAGATTTGAATACGGTACAGTTGTTTGATTTAGTAGAAGCAGTGGATCAGTTTTTTGCTGATACCCAGACTTTACCAGAATTATCCCTAGAACTACAACCAGTTACTAGACGCTATGGCGGTGCTAGTCAGGCTGTAATCAGGCAGGCTATTCCTGCTGCTGTGGGAGTATCAAGTTTAGCAGTAGCGGCGATCGCATTTAACTTGATTCCACCTCCCCAAATACGTCCACCGCAGCCTAAGCCAGATGAGCAAACTAGCTCTACAACAAAGAGCCTTAATCCTCCAGCATCAGCGGCTGCAACACCCATCGCAGCTGCAACGCCCACAGCAACACCCACAGCTAATGAAAAGCCAGTAGTTAAAGATTTAGAAGCACTTTTAAATACAGTTCCAGAAATTACCGATCCATCCCAGTTGCGTGCATTGAATCGTCAAGTGTATAACCAAGTTCATCCAGCTTGGACTAAGCGTTCAGGATTGCAAGAGGATTTGATCTATCGTTTGGGTGTAGCTGCGGATGGAGCGATCGTTGGTTATAAAGCGGTGAATAAAGAGGCTAATCAAGGAGTTGGGCAAACTCCTCTGCCTAACCTACTTTATAATCCTGCTAATCGCGCTCGCATTTCCAATGAACCGATCGCCCAATTCCGAATAGTGTTTACTACAAATGGTGTGCTGCAAGTTAGCCCTTGGCGAGGATATGCTAAGACACCAGAAGTAGTCGGTGTAAAAATTACTGACTCTAATATCACTAAAGGTCTAAATCAAAAGCTTTATAATACAGTTCGCCAAACTTGGAGTGGCACCCCCACCTTTACGCGAGATTTGAAATATCGGGTAGCAGTCAACAAAGATGGTGTAATTGCTGACTATGAACCACTTAATCAAGTTGCCTTTGATTATTTCCGAGAAACACCTCTTCCTAAGATGTTTAACGCTATTTATGGTTCTAATGTAGCTGCTCCCAATGACAAAGAACCTCTAGCCCACTTCCAAGTGATATTCAAGCCTAACGGCAAGCTCGAAGTCACTCCTTGGAAGGGATATCAGTAATTGGGTATGGGGCGTTTAGCCCGTGCTGAGTGCTGAGTTAGGAGTTAGGAGTTAGGAGTTAGGAGTTAGGAGTTAGTATTATCTTCTCTCCTCATCTCCCTCATCTTCCCCTGCTCCCTGCTCCCTATTCCCTATTTCCTATGGATTTTAGATAAGCATTGAGCTTGGGTAACAGTTCATCAAGAATTGGTTTAAATCTGTTTACCTGTTCATTTGCCAATAACTGTCTGGCGTAGGCTAACGCACCGTAATTTGTCAATTGTGCCCGACTCTGAGCAATAACATACCTGAGAATTTAATTTTCTACCTATCTCTGTAAGTTTGCGATAATATGGCGCTAACCTGAGAAATTTAGATTTATGACCCAGGATTTTGCCTTTTTAAAGCGGATATACAATGCTTTTGACCCATTTCGCCCCTTACCCGCAGGAGATCCCGCTTATGTTGATTGTACAGAAGTGCGGGGAGATGGTGACATATTAATAGAAGTAGGTAGAGAGATTTTGTATTCCGACAGAATGACCTCTCAACTGTATGCAGGTCATCGCGGTGCTGGGAAATCAACAGAATTACTGCGGCTTCAGAAATATTTAGATGAGCAAGGTTGCTTTGTTGTTTATTTTCCCGCCGATGAACAAGATATTGATCCAGAAGATGCCCAATATACTGATATTCTTTTAGCTTGTACCCGCCACTTATTAGAAACATTAAAAGATAGCACTTCTCCAGCTAGTTTATTGAATTGGTTAAACGAGCGTTGGCAAGATTTAAAAGATTTGGCATTAACTGAAGTCTCCTTACAAAGCTTAAGTATAGAAGGGCAAATTGCCCAATTCGCCAAATTAACAGCAAATTTGCGAACAGAACCTACTCAACGCCAAAAAATTCGTGAGCGTGTCAATCCGCATACAATTACTTTGATTGCAGCTTTAAATGAGTTTATTCAAGATGCCAAAAAGCACTTACCTTCAGGATATTCTCAACTTGTATTAATTGTTGATAACCTAGACCGGATTGTACCCATATCTCAAGAAGATGGACGCACCAATCACGACCAAATTTTTTTCGACCGTAGCCAACAACTCCAAGCTTTAGATTGTCATTCGCTTTACACAGTACCAATTTCCTTGCTATATTCTAATCGCGCCGCAGACCTAGCTGATATCTATGACAATACTCATGTATTGCCGATGATTATGGTGCAAACGCCCGATAATCGACCATACCAACTTGGTATTAATAAAGTTATAGAAATACTGCAAAAACGTCTAAGTTTAATAGACTCCAGTTTATCTGTCATGGATATGTTTGAGGAGCGAGAAGCTTTAGAAAAGCTATGCCTCATGAGTGGAGGTCATGTGCGAAATTTATTATTATTAATGAAGGAGGCGATTAAATACACTAACACTTTACCCATTCCTACCAGAGCTTTACAGCGTTCTATTAGCGAGTTGCGAAATACTTATCGAAATACAGTTTTTGCTAATGAATGGGAAGCACTAGCAACTGTATATCATTCTAAAGAAATAGAAAATGAACCACTGTATCGAGGTTTATTATTTAATCGCTGTATTTTAGAATATCGTTATTTAAATGGAGAAGGAGAAAGTCAAATTTGGTATGATATTCATCCTCTAATCAAAGGAATTAAAGAATTTCAAGATGCTTTATTGGCAGTTGAAGCAGCAGCAGCTTACAGCCAATTAAAAGAAATTGATGAAACAATTTTGGCTAGCCTTGATAAGGTTACTAATTTATATAAAGAGTATTTAGAAAAACAAGAGTATGCAAAGGTGGCTTCTACTGCAAATTCCGCATATGAAATGTTACAGAGAGTTGCAGAAACTTTAGATAAAAAAACTAAACTTTATAGTAGAGTTATTGCTTTGGCTGAATACTGGCGTTTAAATAGAGATTTATATAGTTCGAGGAGCCAATTTTAATGGAAATTAATGAAGCAATTTCCTTGGTTAGTTCTGTTGCTGGAGGAATGAAAGAGCTAAAGCAAGCTTGTAGCTTAATTCCGGTAGGTATTTTTCAACCAACTAAGAAAAAATTATTAGAATTGCAAGAAAAAATTACTGATCTTGAAGGAAGAATTAGTAATGGTTTTCCTAAATTAAAACAATTGATTATTTTATACTCCGACTTAAAAACCAATGTTGGTATTGCTAGAGCACTGTCGGATAAAATTGCAGAAATAGTAATTCTTTCTCCTACTGTTGCGCCTAATTATGTGGTAGCCCTAATAGGGCCAACTCAGGATGATCATAATCGGATTACTAATAAGGTCAACGAACTGCCATATTTGGATCAAGCTGAAGCAGGAGCCTTAATTGAGAAACTGAATAGGATTTCTACTCACATCAGAGATATACAAATTATCCTTGACAAGGGTGGATTCCAAGAAATTGAACTTAAGGTCAATGAAATTGCCAAAGTTTTTCGGGATATAGCACGAGAATACGTAGGTATTGAGTCTAAATTATCAGAATTATTAAATAAAAAAATATTGAAGGATTTTGAAACATTCAAATAATGCAAAAGCTTACATGCTTGGAAAAGTAAAGATAACAGCTTGTTGGAGAAGATTACAAAGAAGCGATCGCATCCTACGATCAAGCACTAAAAATTAACTTAGATGACTACTATGCTTGGAAGGGTCGGGGTATTACATTGGAAAAATTGGGTAAATATGAAGAAGCACTTATTAGCCTAGACAAAGCTTTAGAATTAGAATTTAAGAATGATTTATCTAACCTTTATTATGCCTGGAAATGGCGAGGCATTACACTTAACGAACTGGGTAGATATGAAGAAGCACTCATTAGTTTAGACAAAGCTTTAGAATTGGAACCTAAGGATGACTTGTCTGACCTTTTTTCTGTCTGGAATTGGCGAGGCATTACACTTAACGAACTGGGTAGATATGAAGAAGCGATCACATCCTATGACCAAGCACTAAAAATTCAACCTGATGACTACGAGGTTTGGAATAACCGGGGCAATGCGCTACGAGATTTAGGACGCAATGAAGAAGCGATCGCATCCTATGATAAAGTACTGCAAATTCAACCTGATTTCACTCGTGAGAGGTTAGAGTGATTGCACATTTGCCAAATTTCATTAGCTAGTTTTTCAGCGAGTTGGTAAACTTCTAAGTCCTCAAAATCAGGTCTTCTCACAAAAGTCTACGATCAATAAATGATCAATAGTTTCTAATGCCCAATGCCCAATTACCTTGTAATTCTCCGCATATAATTTCCCCACAACTGAGCTGCTTGAGCGCTGCTGCCAGATGTGGGGGAATTATTGTCGTTTCCCAGCCAAACGCCAGTTACAAGTCGCTGACTGGGGATAAAACCAATAAACCACAAGTCAACGTTTTTATCAGTCGTGCCAGTTTTACCAGCTTCCCCTAGTCCAATGGCAGCACTACGACCAGTACCTCTGGCGATTACACCACGCATCAAACTAGTCATTTCATCAGCGACATTATTTGTCAACACTCGTTTGTTGGCACCTGGATCTTGGTCGAAGGAGTAGATTACCCGACAGGTTTTGATATCATTGCGATCGCTACAATCACCACTGTCTAAAATTCGGCTAATGGCATGGGGAGGATTCAACACACCGCGATTGCCAATAGCACCAAAAGCACCAGTCATTTCCAAAACATTGACTACACTTTGACCAAGTACCAAGCCAGGAACCGGATCGAGGTTTGATTTTATCCCCAAACGCTGCGCCATTGCCACGACTTTATCCAGCCCGACTTGTCTGGCAACTCGCAAGGCGATCGGATTTTCTGAAAGCGCCAGCCCGGTGGCAATATCTAAACTAGTGTCAGCACCAGCACGACAGGGTTTATAAGTAAAGCCTTGCCAAGTTAAAGGGGCACAAGAATAACTTTTTGATTCTGAAATTCCCTGTTGAATAGCGGCGGTGTAAGCAAAGATTTTGAAGGTGGAACCTGGTTGTCTTTTGGCTTGAACAGCACGATTGAACTGACTTTTTTTGTAATCAGTCCCGCCTACCATTGCGAGGATACTGCCTGTACTAGAGTCAAGAGTGACTACTGCCCCTTGAGAAAAATTAAAAGTTCTACCAGAGTTGTTGACCGAATTATTCAACGCTACTTCTGCTTGTCTCTGTATCGCTGGATCGAGCTTGGTTTCAATGATATAATTACCTTCTCTTGCTGCTCCCTCGCCTAAAATTGATTCGAGTTCAGAGAAGACGTAACTGTAAAAATAAGGTGCGATCGTTTTAGCTTGCTGTTCGCAGACTTTAGGACTAATTTGGACAGTGGAACGTCTAGCTCGGTTCGCATCCTCTGCTTTAATTTTGCCCATCTCCAGCAACCGCTTAATTACGCGATTTCGGTATTCAGCCGCTTCTAGCTTATTTGGCCCATCCCCACAAAAATCGAAAGCGTTGGGAGCAGGTAAAATTCCTACCAATGTTGCTGCTTCTGCCAAAGTTAATTCTTTAGCCGACTTCTCAAAGTAATATCGGGCTGCATCCTCAAAGCCAGAGGTATCACCTCCCAAAAAAACCCGATTTAAGTACATCAGCAAAATATCATCTTTGCTGTAAAAAGTTTCGAGCTTTAGAGCGACAACTGCCTCCCGCAATTTGCGGCCAATGGTATCCTGTCTACCTACATACTCGCGGAACAAACTGCGGGCAACTTGCTGGGTTACAGTGCTGGCTCCTTGTTGCACATCTCCGGTGCGGCTATTAATCAACACAGCTCGTAAAATCCCCAGAGGATCAACCCCAAAGTGCCAGTAATAGCGACTATCCTCTGAAGCCACTACCGCAGCAGGCAAATAAGGGCCAAATTGCTCTAATCGCTTCATGTCTACATGAGAGATTGTCCGAGGCTCTCTCAGGGGAGTGGCTCCATCACGGGCGTAAACAACTACTGGGGCGCGTGTCGCTGTCGGTAGAGGTTTGACTGAAAATTTCAGCCATTCGACACCAATCACTAAAGTTAATAGGGCACTGACACCACCAACTCCATAAGCTGTCCAACTTGCAGCTTTGACATACCATGCTGGTGGATCGACATATTGCAATCGCACAGAAGCGGCGAGTTCTGGGGGTCCCAGAGTCAGAATATCGCCGTGACGCAGTTCTAGGGAACTAAGACGACGCTTGCCCCGATAAATGCCATTGGTGGAGTTTTCGTCTTTGATTACGAAAACTGGTGTGCGCTGAGTAGAATTCCGCGATAGTGACAGGTGAATTTGGCTAACAACAGGGTTACGGATGACGATATCGCTGGATTTGGAACTACGACCGAGAATATAGCGATCGCCTAACAGTGGATATACCTCTGCTTTATCCGCCCCCGCATCCTGCACCCAAAGTTCTGGTACTTTGGCATTAGGCTTGAGCGCCAATTTTGAAAAATCGACCCTAGCTTGAATCGTATGTACTGCTTGAGTCAGTTGACCTAGTAACGTTTGTGGCTTGTGAGGGGGTTGGGGAGAACTCATCGGCTATTCACATCACAGTTTTTAATGAAGAATCGGGCAAATTACAATCAATTTTAGATGTTAGTCTTTCATCATTTTACTCATAAGCCAAAGCATAAATTAGCTATACGTAATTTTTTGAGCTAATTTATACTTTAATTTATTTTAAAGCTAGAATTAATTTGTGATCTTAATCACTTATTTACATAAGCAAATATTTTTTTATATTCTCAAAAGCCTATGTAAATTAGTATTAATAGTTCAATAACTACAACTATAACTTTTACTTTTGTCTTTTTAAACACTAGTTATTAATAAATAACTGATTTAATTTTTACCAATTTTACATATCCACATATTCTGAAACAAACCTAAATATCTTCATTTAGGAGGATTTTCTAAAACTTAGTTATCTGCTTTAATGGGGCGAGTGTTCCGTTGAGGTTAATTACAGAATGATGGGAAAATCTCTGAGCCTGATTGGTACAGCTTTATCTTTGGCACTTACCACTAATATTGCTGTAGCCGAATCCAGTAAATCCCCCATAGCCCAATCTAGTAGCGACTCCACTAGCGCACCAACGGAAATCAAGATGTCGCCAGAAGGTATGAAAATTCTGTGCGAGCATTTTCCGCTCAACTCTCGCTGTTCCGGCGGTACAGCAGCCACCCCTAGCGCTCCTGCGCCTAGCGCTCCTGGTAGCACTACAGTACCAGCAGAAACAACAACGCCTGATAGCACCACCACTCCCGAAACCACTCCAGCACCAGGAACCACCCCTCCTGAATCTGGCACTCCCGAAACCACTCCAGCACCAGGAAGCATAACCCCATCGGCACCTGGCGCACCTAGAAAGTTAACTCCACCATCAGGAAGCCCAACCACTCCTGAAGGCGCACCTAGCAACTTAACTCCACCATCAGGAAGCCCAACCACTCCTGAAGGCGCACCTAGCAACTTAACTCCACCATCAGGAAGCCCAGCCACTCCTGAAGGCGCACCTAGCACTCCTGGCAGCACCACCGAACCAGGTAGCTCAACTACACCTGAACAACCTGGCACTCCTGGCACTCCTGGCAGCACTATTGAACCAGGTGGCTCTCCTAGTACTCCTGGCTCTAGTTCACCAAAAACTCCTACCACAGGTAACTAAATTTAAAGCTGGGGCATAATCTAAATACTAGTTTGCCATCAGCGATCGCAGGTGCATCTTCCTTGAACTGTTGCACCAGTTATGCAAACTGGTGTCAGGTGACAAACAAAAATTGATAAAACCTTATACCTAAAGTCTTTGCATATAAGACTAAGCAAGGGTTTCACTAAGTCAATAGCCTGGGATGATTAATCCCAGGCTTAATAGTTTAATGGGATCTGCCAGTTGAAGTCGGTGTTTTTTGCAAAGAAGCAATTAACAGGCAAACAATACCGATACTAATAAATGAATCTGCCACATTAAATACAGCAAAGTTTATTAGGCGAAAATCAAGAAAATCAACGACATAGCCTAAAACAAAACGATCGATACCGTTGCCCATAGCTCCACCTAAAATCAAGCCATAGCCTAACTGATCCCACAAATTTAATGTTGGGCCAATTAACGCCAACGCGATCAATACTAAACTCACTCCTAAAGATAGCCAGCGCAACCACTCTACTTTCCCACTCAACAGACTAAAAGCCGCACCAGTGTTAGTAACATAGGTGAAGTGAAATATCCCAGGTAAGAGTGGTAGTGTCTGCCCCAAGCTAAAGCTTTGTACTACCCAGTACTTTGTTATTTGGTCTAAGAAAAAAGCGATGAAGGCAGCGATCCAGAAAAGACGATTTTTTAAACGCATGGCAAATTAGTCATTGGTCATTGGTCATTGGTCATTGGTCATTGGTCATTAGTCATGAGCTTTTGACAAATGACAAAGGACAATAACAATGAACTAATAGAACATTAAGTGACGCAATATATATGCTATTACAGTAACTGCACAGACCACAGTTAGTTGACCTGGTAGTGCAAACCAGGAGTATCTAAGGATTGCTTGCATCAAGGGTAGATTTTCTGTGCCTTTCCACTGAAAAAGATAGCTAATAATCAAATAAGTAATACCGCATAGGTGGAGAGTTAACAAGCCACAGACACAACTAAAGGCAAGAGTTTCTAGTCTAGGTCTGGCTTTAAAGGCAACTAAGCCACAAATCCAAGCTCCAGGAATAAAGCCTAGTAGATAGCCAAACTGAGACAGCTTGACATAACCAATACCACCGCCATCGGCAAATACTGGTAATAAGGTTAACCCCATGACTAAATAGGCAATTTGCGAGAGCGCACCCGCATTTTTTCCCCCTAAACAACCCACCAACAATACTGCGCCAATTTGAAAAGTGACACCTAAAGGAAAAGTCTGAATTCCGTGCTGACTCCAAGTCCAAGGTAAGGTGATGCCATAAACTTCTAAAAAGGTACCACCCATTGTCAGGAGTAAGCCAATCATAGACCATAGTAATTGATTGGAAGCAGCAAACATTTATCAGGCAACCAAAGAAAAGCAAAAGGGAAAACCAACAGCAACTAGTATATTCATTAATATTGAAATGAAATTTGTGCTTACATCTTAAGAACTAGCATATTTTCTTTTGCCTTTTTGGTATGTAATTTTTCAGTTCTACGAATTGCAGATGAAGTGTCTATTGTCTGATTTTCTGGGCTGAGGCGTGCTGTGAATTCTGGTATTGAACCTAAAATATGGTAAAGTAGCATTATTTATATTAGTATTTATACTAAGTTTTGCAGAGCAGTGCCTAAATTTGGCTACAAAGTGTTGAATGCTTAATCTTAATTAATATTTATATACTTTTTTATGAATTGACCAACTAAATTACACTATCAATAAAGTTTTGTAAATAGATGCGAGAAACTTACTGTAGTAATATTTCTATCTTAAACCTAAAGTAAGAGTATAAAATTTATCAATAAAAACTAGAAACAAGGGTTGGCTCTTCATCAAAAAAACAAGTATCTTTATTACTTTGTTAACCTTTCGTTAATCTCTATTGTTGTCTTTTGGGAGTATCTTAGAAACGCTCACCTGAAAAGTTACTAAAAAATTGATAGCGATGCTCTCACGTCTTAGTGCAACAAAAACTCATCGCCTCACAGGTTCAATTTCAGTGTTAGCACTGACAATCAGCCTAGCAGCTTGTGGCGGACAGCAAACACCAGATAGTACAGCCACCAAAGATACGCCTTCTGGCACTGCTACAGATACTACTGCCTCTAGCCCAGCTAAATTAGACCTTGGCGGAACCGTAAAGTTAAGTGGGGCTGGTGCGTCTTTTCCGGCACCACTGTACGATACCTGGTTCACTGATTTAAACAAAAAATATCCCAATCTGCAAGTTGACTATGCATCAGTTGGTAGCGGTTCTGGAGTTGAGCAATTTATCAAAGGCACTGTAGACTTTGGTGCCAGCGATGTTGCAATGAAGGATGAAGAAATCCAGAAAGTACCAGCAGATAGAGGTGTTATTTTACTACCTGTGACTGCTGGTAGCATCGTGTTGGCTTACAACTTGCCTGATGTTCCAGAACTCAAGCTCCCACGAGCCGTTTACGCCGATATTTTACTAGGCAAAATCACGTCTTGGGATGATGCCCAAATTGCCAAGGCTAACCCAGGTGCAAAGCTTCCGAAAGAGTCAATCACAGTTGTTTATCGTTCCGATGGTAGCGGAACTACGGGTGTGTTCACAAAACACCTTAGCGCTATCAGCCCTGAGTGGAAGAGTAAAGTTGGTGAAGGCAAAACTGTTAACTGGCCTAAGGGAGTAGGGGCTAAAGGTAACGAGGGTGTTACTGCCCAAATCCAACAAACTCAAGGTTCCATTGGTTATGTCGAGTATGGCTATGCCAAACAAAATAGTCTCAAGTTTGCTGCTTTGGAAAACAAAGGCGGTAAGTTTGTTGTAGCTAGTGAGGAATCAGCTTCTAAAACTCTCGAATCAGTACCTCTACCCGCAAATCTCCGCTCCTTCATTTCCGATCCCGAAGGGGCTGATTCCTATCCCATCGTTACTTACACGTGGATTTTGGCTTACAAGAAATATCCCAATGCGGCAAAAGCCAAGGCGATTGAAGCTGCGATCGAATACGCTTTAACTGATGGACAGAAGCAGGCTAGTGCATTAGGATATGTTCCTCTACCGGCAAATGTGATTACAAAGGTGGCTGCTGCTGCTGACCAAATCAGCCCAGAATATAAAATTTCTGTCGCCAGTGGTAGTAGCGCTAGCAAGTAAGCAATCGAACACGCCTATTCAGTAGTAACTTTGAACATGGAGTTACTATTGTATCAGTTTAAATAGATGATGAGGCGACAATTTTACTAATCTGGTTGCCTCCCATATTTTTCTCTGATTTAATTCTGAAAGTCGGTATTCATGACTACAAATTCTCAAAATCTTTCATCAGCGATGAAAAATCGCTCTGACGCCGAAAAATCCTTAGATTTGGGTTTTATTTGGCTGACTAAAATTTTCGCTTTTGGAGTTGCTGGGACTTTATTATGGATCGGGTTGCAGGTTGCAATTGCCTCTTGGCCTGCTATCCAAAAGTTTGGTGCTGGCTTTTTAGTCAACACCATTTGGAACCCGGTTAATGATAGCTATGGGGTACTACCCCAAATTTATGGAACTCTCGTGAGTTCTTTTATTGGTCTGCTGATAGCAGTGCCAATTGGGGTTGGTACTGCTATTGTACTGAGCGAGGATTTTTTGCCCGCTAAAGTGAAGCTGGTATTGGTTTTCGCAGTAGAACTGCTCGCAGCTATTCCCAGCGTTGTCTATGGCGTTTGGGGGATTTTCGTTTTGGTGCCAATCTTAACCAACTTGGGAAAATGGCTCAATGGTTACTTTGGCTGGCTGCCATTTTTTAGCACTTCTCCTACAGGCCCTGGAATGTTGCCGGCGGGAGTCATCTTAGCGATTATGACTTTGCCCATCATCACAGCCTTATCCCGCGATGCCTTGATTTCTGTACCCCCAAGTTTGCGTCAAGCCTCTATAGGGCTGGGAGCAACACGCTGGGAAACGATTCTACAAGTTCTCATCCCAGCAGCCTTTTCGGGCATAGTTAGTGCTGTGATGCTGGGACTTGGCCGGGCAATGGGAGAAACAATGGCTGTAACGATGTTAATCGGCAACTCCAACAACATCAGTCTTTCTCTTTTAGCACCAGCCAATACGATTTCTTCTCTATTGGCAAATCAATTTTCAGAAGCGAGTGGTTTGCAAGTTGCGGCTTTAATGTACGCGGCTTTAATTCTATTTTTTTTGACGCTGGTAGTCAATATTCTGGCAGAGTTAATCGTTCTGAGAGTCAAGCGAATATAGCTTAGTTTTGGGTTAAATTATGACTTCTAATTTTCCAGAGCGCAGTTTAACTCGCTCCCCCACATCTCAAAGGACACTGTTTAATACAGTGATGACCGTAATCGCTTTTACCTGCGGAGTATTGGCACTTTTACCTTTGCTAGCAGTGCTTTCTTACGTGATTATTAAAGGTTTTAGCAGTCTGAATCTAGCCGTGTTTGTGGAATTGCCACCCAAAGCTCTCCAAAAAGGAGGAGGCTTTGGTAATGCCATTTTAGGCACGCTGCTGATGGTAGGAATTGCTGCCTTGATTAGTATCCCCTTTGGAGTTTTAGGGGCGATTTACATCACAGAATTTAGTTCGGCGAAAGTAGCTAGATGGGTGCGTTTTGCGGCTAACGTCCTTAGCGGAGTCCCCTCAATTATTGCTGGGGTATTTGCCTATGGGATTGTAGTTTTGACAATGGTAAAGTTGAACTTAGGATCGTATTCAGCTCTAGCTGGAGGGTTTGCACTAGCAATTTTGATGTTGCCAATTATTCTGCGAACTACTGATGAAGCGTTACAGTTAGTATCGCAGGATTTGCGACAAGCGTCTGTAGGGTTGGGAGCGACTAACTTTCAAACTGTAAGTCAAGTAGTCTTACCAGCAGCTTTACCAGCTATTGTAACTGGGGCAACGCTAGCGATCGCCAGAGCATCTGGAGAAACCGCACCTT